>RFHI01000090.1 GCA_003696425.1 Candidatus Dadabacteria bacterium
AACATAAGCTCTTACCTTGGTCTAACGCAAAAGCTGGGAAAAGCAGCGGAAAGAATCAAGTTTACCCGCTTTGCCCCTGAGCGGGAATGTGGAGTAGTAAGGGGTTATCTTGAAAAAGTTGGTGAATCCGGTGTCTGCAGAATATGCGGGCAGAGGGCCGCTGACCCGGAAAGTACTGCTGATGTGAAGGTTTTTCCGGACCATAAAGAGGGTCAGCATGAGCCGGTCTGTGCGGCATGTCATGATCATATATTCCTCGGGAAATATGGTGTTAAACAACCGGTGCTTTTTGTTACAACACCCGATCAGCTTAATGGTTCGCATCGCGCTCATCTCAGCATTCCGATTTTCGGGAGTTACCAGGTTTATTTTGGGAAGACTCTGGAACAGTCACACGAAGTCACGCGAGAGATGGAGCATCCCTCGACTCTGCGCGCCTGGGACATAAGCTCTCCGTGGCGGCCTGATCAAAGTAACGGTTATCTTCTGGCATCACGACTTATCAGCGGTTATGTTCCCCGTTATGATCAGGACTCAACCGTCACAGGCGAAAATGATGAACATCATGAAGCCGGTGATCCGGTTACCCTCTCGGATATCTGCCGTGAAGCTTCAGGCGTGTCTGAAGAAGACGGCAAGCGCTATGGTCTTGAGGCGCTTGGGGTGCTTAAGGCTGACGTTGACGATCTCGGCTTCCACATGGAGTGCGGCATTGCGCCAGAGGATTATTCGATCGGACGGGTAGCAACGCTCAGCCGTTTTATTAATAATTTCTTTGCGCTGTATCTGCCCGATCTGCTTAACAGTGACCCCCGTTTTAATAAAATTTATACTGTATTTGGCGGCGGAGATGATCTTTTCCTGATCGGCCCCTGGCCGGCAGTTATCGATTTAGGCGAGCATCTTTACCAGAGTTTTTCAGAGTATGTCTGTGCAAATGATAAGCTGCATTTTTCAGCAGGCATTACACTTCATCATGACAAAACGCCTATAGAACAGCTTGCCAGAGAAGCCGAGCATGCGCTTGAACAGGCAAAGGAACACAAGGGCAAGAATGCCCTGTCGCTATTTGCCAGCGTTGTCAGCTGGGATGAGGTCAGCAAACTGCGCCGCGAAGGAAAACGACTGTTGGATTATCTTGAAAGCGAGGTAATCAGTCACGGCTACCTGTACAGCCTCAACAATTACCTCTTAATGGCCGAGGAAGAGGCCCGGCTGCTGAGCGATCACAAAGAGGGAATCCCGCTTAAAAATCTTCGGTCGCTGCGCTGGCGCGCCTTACTGGCCTATTCATCAGCGCGGAATGTTGATGCCCAGGCATTGGACGATGCGGATATTTCTACCCTGATAGCGGATATAACCAGGCAAATTGAAGATTACAGGGGAGCGTTCCGCATACCGCTCTGGGAGACGCTTTACAAGATTAGGAGGTCTTAGTTTGGATAAGTCGATTAAAAATTTTTATTTTACTGAAGGAGAAAGTTATGCCTGAAAGACGTGAAAACAGGAATCAGACACAAAGAGCTGCTCTTCCGGATATAAAATTCTACATTAACCCGGAAGAGAAAACCATTGATCCGGAGCTTTACTGCGGCAAAGCCCAGGAGATTGCGGGAGCTTTATCTGACAGGAGTAAAAATAAATCTTCCCAGATTAGAAAATATTATGATGAGTTGGTCGCGCTTGAGGATCGCCTGCGGGTATCCGACGAACCGGAGCGTGACTGGGCAGTAATAAAGCCGCTGGTAAAAATGACTGTAGCCAAAGTTGCGTATGCGCAGGCACGTGAGCTCGTAACGCCGAACTTTGTGAAGTTTGTGAAAAGTGGGGTTGACCAGATTAACGACCATCAGGATCTGTCGGTTTTTACTACTCTGTTTGAAGCTGTGATTGCATTTAAGAAACTCGAAGAGGAGCAAAACAAGAATCGCCGAGTTTCCGAGCAGCGCAGGTAATAAACTAATGTTGGAATTCTTAGACTGCACTTCACAAATTTTATTGATTAGGAGATTATAACAATGAAACTTCAAAAGATTAAAAAACTTGAAGGAACAATAACAGTTCTGACCGGACTTCATATCGGTGCAGGCAACCAGGAAGTTCGTATCGGCGGTACAGACCAGACAGTTGTTAAAAACCCGCTGACAGGTGAACCCTATATTCCGGGCTCATCCATTAAAGGAAAAGTAAGAAGCCTGCTTGAGATGGAAAGCGGCCTGCTGCACCATACAGGTGGCAAGCCGTTTTCGCTGAATATGCTTAATAACGGATTAAACGGCGACGAGAGAGCCCGCTGTGAGCAGATCCTGAAACTCTTTGGTGCAAGCGGTGATATGGAACAGTCCGGCGAAACTCCGCTCGGGCCGAGCCGGGCATCGTTCTCTGATTGCAGTCTGACCGACGAATGTCGTGCCAGAATCAGGGATCGGATGGCAACTTTTACTGAAATAAAAGCCGAAAATTCAATCGATCGAATTAAGGGAGTGGCTGTGAGCCCGCGCTTTATAGAGCGTATTCCGGCAGGAATGGAGTTTAACTTTTCGGTAAGCCTTAAGGTCTTTGAAGGCGACCAGGGGCTTGAAGATCTCCTGCTTAAGGGACTGAAGCTTATGACTCTTGATGCTCTCGGAGGCAACGGCAGCCGCGGGTACGGCAGAGTAAGCATAGAGTTTACTAATCAGGAGTTAAACGAAAAATTCCAGCAGATGCAGGAGTTCTAATTACGGGGGAACGCCGTGAAACTGTACGCTATCAGGATAAAACCTGAGTCGCCATTCGGGTCGCCATTAAGCGGAGATACCATATTCGGGCATTTCTGCTGGCAGCTGAATTACGACTCATCGCTGGTAGAAGGCGGCATAGATGCTGCCATAAAAGTCTACCCGGAGAAACCATTTGCCGTTTTTTCATCGGCTTTGCAGCTGGTACGGCTTGAGCGAGAAGAGAAGTATCTGCTCAAACGTCCCGACATGCCGCTGGGATATTTATTTGATCGCGCCCTGCTGCAGGAGCCGCTCAAACGCAAACAGTGCAAAAAAAGGCGCTGGCTAATATCTGCAATAAGTCCCTTCATATCAGTGAGGGACGAGATGTTGCATTCTAGGCAGGAACTAGTGGAAGAACTTAGGCTTGATCTTCCCGCTGAAACAACAGTAGCTCACAACACAATAAACAGACTGACGGGTACGACCGGCAAAGCCCATTTTGCACCGTATAATATGCCGGCCTGTTTTTACCCGGAAGACACGCTGCTGGATATTCTGGTGCTTATAGATCAGGATCTGACCGATGCGCAGAAAATCAG
>RFHI01000091.1 GCA_003696425.1 Candidatus Dadabacteria bacterium
ACCGGAACCAGGTCGATAGTTTAACTGGAATATGCAGTCGACACAGCGCTTTATGATTCCCATATCCAATTCAAAATCACTTCAAATTACCGGGCCTTCCACGGTTTATACCCACTTCTTCCGGTTAATATCCGAATTTTAAACCGCCCGCACTAATCCCCGAAACTTGTCCCGATAGCACGGGCAAAAGAGACCAGGTCTGAATCAGGCGGTACTGTGCGCTGCTTACCCATAACCTTTTCGATTTCAACTGAAGCAATCCTTGAGCCCTGAAGAGCCACCATGCGGTTAAAACGTTTTTCGTTGATAAGCTCAACTGCTTTAACGGCAAACTCGGTAGCCAGCAGGCGATCAAGCGGGGTTGGCGTGCCGCCGCGCTGAACATGCCCGAGTACAGCTACACGGCACTCAATCCCTGTAAGCTCTTCAAGCTCCCTTCCAATTACATGCCCGACTCCACCTAGCCGCATCGGATCGTGACTCTTTTTTACTTCCTTCTTATAAACTTTATCTCCTCCTTCGGGAGCTGCACCTTCGGCTACTACTACAATACTGAAACGCCGGCCGCGCTTAATGCGACCGTTTACAGCCTCAACGATTTTTTCCATGCGGTAGGGAATCTCAGGTATAATAATGATATCACCGCCGCCCGCTATGCCGGATTCAAGAGCAAGCCAGCCGGCGTTCCTGCCCATAACTTCAACTATCATAACCCGCTGGTGGGCGTCAGCAGTGGTATGAAGCTTATCTATCGCCTCCGTTGCTGTAGCCCTGGCCGAATCAAACCCGAAAGTAGTATCAGTTCCGAAAACATCCTTATCTATCGTCTTTGGCACACCGACAACATTAGCACCCAAAGCCGAAAGCCTGGCTCCGATTGCCATAGTACCGTCACCGCCAACGCAAATAAGCGCAGTCAGGCCAAGCTCTTCATACAGCTGCATACATGTTCCGGAGAGATCCTTACGGCTTCCTCCGTTTTCATCCTCCACGTAATAGTTAAATGGATCGGCCACGTTACTTGTGCCCAGAATAGTACCCCCCTCGGTGAGTATTCCGGAAACCCCTTCTTCTGTAAGATAAATATAATTGCCCTCAATCATGCCCTGGAAGCCGTCACAAAAGCCGACCACTTTCATGCCGTATTTACGGATCGCCGATTTTGTAACGCCTCTAATTACTGCATTCAGACCGGGACAATCCCCGCCACCTGTTAATATTCCGATCGTAGCTGTCATCTAATCCTCTTTATTATTTGCTGTTAATACTCCCGCAGGATTGTTTCAATTCCTTCCTTCCATGGCATCACTTTAATTCGGTCAAAGAGCTCAGCACGGGGCACTCTCGCAAGACAAATTAACTCCGCATCAGGAAAGTCTTTACTGTAACTTTGCAGATGGCGCAGGTTGTCTTTTGTAACCCGCTCAGAAGATTTTATCTCTACCAATATGGTTTTCTCAGCTGTCTCAATAACCAGATCTACCTCTGCACCACCTTCCGCGCGAAGATAGGAAAAACGAAAATTCTTTTCCTGATAAGCTGCCCTGCGCATAATATCCATAATAATAAAATGCTCAAAAGCCAGGCCGTAAGCATAGGTGCCGGGACGAAGCGGGATGTCAATTGTATTACTGAGTATACGCTGGATACCGCTATCAAAAAAATAGAATTTAGGAGCCTGCCTCTGGCGCTTGCGAACAGAGCGGTGATAGCTGTTAAGAAGGACGCCGATTAGGGTATCCTCCAGAATTTGAAAATAATTCTGTACTGTTTTGGTATCTACTCCTACATCCCTTGCAATTGTAGAATAGTTAATAACCTGTCCGTGAGCTTGAGCAGCAACTTCAAGAAAAGCACGAAAAGGATCCAGAGCTCTTATTAACTGTTCTCCCCAGACCTCTTCTTTTAAATAACTCTGAACATAGGTCTTCAGATATCTGATCCTGTCATCAACACTGGTCAGGTTGTAAATATACGGAAGTGTTCCGTACATCAAAACAGTTTCCAGGTCAAAAGCATCTGCAAGCTCTACTGATGTAAGCGGAAAGAGATTGTAAACAAAAGCCCTGCCAGCAAGCATATTTGCTGAGCCACGCTTTAATTTGCGCGCGCTTGAACCGGTAAGGATGAATTGAATATTGGTTTCTTCTATTTTCCGGTGAACTATATCCAGTAACCGAGGAAGCTTTTGTATCTCATCAATAATTACAACCGATGTGCTCTCAGCCCTGGCATCCAGCTCTCTGGCAAGGCTTTCAGGATCCAACCGGTACTGATCCTCAACATCAAGATCTAAGAGATCAATATACCAGGTGTCTTTTGTAAGCCTCTGCTTTAAGAGTGTTGTCTTGCCGGTTCCACGTGCACCAAAAAGAAAAAAACTGTGGGTTTGAGGCAATTGAATGATTCTATGGAACATACTCCATAAATCTAACGTAAATATGGAGTGTTGTCAATTACATTATATGTAAAATCAGGATGTTATCCTGGCTAATACGTTGTGATAACAGGGGGTTTTAAGTCGTCCTCTACCTTCAGGCCCCTCAGGCTCTCTAGCCAACCTGCCGAAGCTGGCGATCTTTTCCTACCGGAGTTAAAAACTCTGAAAAACTGCTACTTTTTCCGGATACCAGCGCCTTGAAGGCATCCTTTAGCATACCGGTTACTCTACCCTGTTCTCCTGTACCAATAACATTATCGTCCAGTGAGCGTACCGCGTGGATCTCTGCGGCTGTTCCGGTAAGAAACATTTCATCAGCTAAAAGTGCATCTTCACGCCTGAGCTGCTGCTCCTCTACTTTTATACCGAGCGTATCAGCCAGCCTTATAACCGTATCCCGCGTAATACCGGGCAGAATTGAACCGGCCGGAGGAGTAAGAATAACACCGTCCTTAACGATAAAAACATTCTCGGCTGTTGCCTCGGCTATATAACCCTGGCTGTCAAGCAGAAGCGCTTCATGGTATTTAGTGCCGCGAATCTCAAGCGCTGCCAGAATACTGTTTACATAATGCCCGCAAATTTTTGCATCTGTCCTGGTTGTACGCGGAGCAATCCGCTCCCAGCTGCTGGTTTTAATATCAACCATCTGGTCGCCAAGGTACGCCCCCCACGGCCAGCAGGCTACTGCAACTTCAACCGGAAGCTCAAAGGGCCTAAGCCCCAGCGTGCCGTAACCGTAATAAACTATCGGCCTGATATAGCCGTGCTCCAGGTTGTTGGCTGAAACGGTTTGAAGGACTGCCTCGCGCATCTGATCAATAGAATAAGGAATTTCCATCCCAAGCACTCCGGCTGAATAAAAAAGCCTGCCGAGATGATCGTCCAATCTGAAAACCACAGGCCCCCTATCTGTTGAATAAAGCCTGATACCTTCAAATGCACCGGAGCCGTAATGAAGCGTATGAGTAAGTATATGCACTGTACAGCTGTCCCAGGGCTTAAGCCCGCCATTATGCCAGATATATTCGGTCTTGTTCATTGACTTTTACCTTTTAATTACTCATCAGTCACACAGCCGCAACTGGCAGAGGAGACGCTCTTAATATATTTATAAAGAGTGCCCCGCTTGGCCTTATAAGGCGGCATCCGCCAGTTTTTGCGGCGAAGTTCCAAAGCCTCTTCTGAAACCTCCAGGTTGATAAGGTTATTTGCAGCGTCAATAGTAATAAGATCGCCATCCTCAACCAGCGCTATCGGGCCGCCTTCCTGGGCCTCCGGCGTAATATGTCCTACAATAAAGCCGTGCGAACCGCCCGAAAAGCGCCCGTCGGTAATTAAGGCTACATCAGCACCAAGCCCGGCCCCCATAACTGCTGATGTCGGGGTCAGCATCTCGGGCATACCCGGGCCACCTTTAGGCCCTTCATAACGGATAACGATAACATCACCCTTTTTAATGCGTCCCGCTTCCAGGGCCTGGAGCATCTCTTCTTCAGAATTAAAAACCCTGGCCGGCCCCTTAAAACGCTCACCTTCTTTCCCGGTGATTTTGGCGACTGCCCCTTCAGGCGCAAGCGATCCGTAAAGAATCTGAATATGGCCGCTCTCTTTAATGGGGCTACTGATACTGTGGATAATTTCCTGGCCGGCCTTAAGCTCCGGCGCCTCTGCCAGATTTTCAGCAACGGTTTTTCCTGTAACTGTCAGGCAATCACCACTGAGAAAACCGTGCTCCAGAAGATAGCGCATAACCGCCGGCACTCCGCCAATTTCATGCAGATCGTTCATAACATACTTCCCACTCGGCTTAAGATCAGCAAGATAGGGTGTGCGATCACTTATGCGCTGAAAATCATCGAGAGTCAGCTCAACCTCAACCGCACGCGCCATTGCAATAAGATGAAGTACTGCATTGGTAGAGCCTCCCAGCGCCATGACAACCGTAACGGCGTTCTCAAAGGCAGCGCGAGTCATAATATCGCGCGGAGTAATCCCCCGCTCCATTAAGTTTCTTAGCGCTGCTCCTGCCCGTACACACTCGTTTAGTTTTTCCGGATCTTCTGCCGGAGTGGAAGCACTTCCGGGAAGTGTCATACCGAGCGCTTCAATTGCCGATGCCATGGTATTGGCTGTATACATACCGCCGCAGGCACCCGGGCCGGGGCAGGAGCTTTTTACGATCTCTTTTCTCTCCTGGTCATCTATCTTACCGCTCAGAAACTCGCCGTAACTCTGAAAGGCAGAGACCACGTCAAGCTTTTCTCCACTACGGCAACCCGGCTTAATCGTACCCCCGTAAACCATTATTGCCGGACGGTTAAGTCTGCCCATAGCAATTAAAGACCCGGGCATGTTTTTATCACAGCCCGGAATTGCAATAAGCCCGTCGTACCACTGGGCAGCCATTACAGTTTCAATAGAATCAGCTATAAGGTCTCGCGACTGCAGCGAATAGCTCATCCCGGAAGTGCCCATAGAGATACCGTCACTTACCCCGATGGTGTTAAAGCGCATGCCAACCATGCCGACCTGCTGAACCCCCTCTTTAACTGAAGCTGCCAGATCCAATAGGTGCATATTGCAGGGATTACCTTCAAACCACATGCTGGCAATACCGATCTGGGGCTTGTTCATATCCTCAGCTGTAAGGCCGGTAGCATAAAGCATCGCCTGTGAAGCGCCCTGGGAAGGCGGCTCTGTAACAGCCCTGCTGTAGCGGTTAAGTTTTTTATTCACTGCGATAATCCTCCCGATAAACTCCCTGCTTCGCTGTGCTCATAAAATCCGTTATAAGCGCTTTCAAACGCTTCGATTGAAGCCTGAATAATATCAGGTGAAGCGCCGCGTCCAAGTGAGACAAGCCCATTGCGGTTCAGTTTCATCTCGACATAAACAACCGCGTCAGTTCCGCGGCTACGAATATCAACTTTGTAACTTTTAAGCTCAAACTCGATCCGGTTTTGAAGCGCTGCCCTGAGAGCCTTAATAACCGCATCAACCGGCCCGACACCACGCGCCCTGCCGGCTACAGTCTCTCCATCAACTTCCACAAATACGCGTGCATCAGGTGGTGTATCTTTGGCCGTGCGCACATCAAAATCGCGCACCTTAAATCTTACATCTGCCCTGCGGCGCACTGATTCCAGTGTGTTCTGAAGAATGTCCTGAAAATCTGCAAATGTTACCTTTTTACCCTTCTTAAAAAACTGCATTACCCGCAGATGAATTTCGTCAAGGTACTCTTCAGGATAACTGGCATCAAAATGCCTTGCGATAACATGCGCTATCTCTTCGAGTTCGGGCGGGCTTTCAAAAAGCACTTCGCTGTTTTCTATAAAGGCTACAGTTCTACCGTCAAAGAACTTACTCTCATAAAGCTCAACAAATTCATCTACACTGGCATGCACAGCAGCAGGCTTAAGCGCTACTCTGAGCACACTGGCAGGATCTTTTAGCCCATCCCCGGAAAGTACACAGACAATCTTTGCACCCTGAAAATCATATTCCCGGCTCTTTTTAATAAGTGCTGCCACAGTTGCAGCAGCAGAAGGCTCTACAAAGAGCCCCTCTTCACTGGACAGCCGGTACTGTGCTTCAAGAATCTCGCGGTCACTGACTGAGAGCGCAAAGCCACCGCTCTCTCTTACAGCATTTAAAGCCTTAAGCCCGTCAAGCGGCCTGGCAACTGCTATAGCAGAGGCGATTGTATCAACACTCTCAAGCGGCAAAACGGTATCAGACTTACTTTCAAAGCTCTTTACTATCGCAGCAGCCCCTTCAGCCTGTACACCTATGATGGCAGGTTTTTGGTTTATAAATCCAAGCTCATGAAACTCATTAAAACCCTTGGCATAAGCTGAGATATTAGTGCCACAGCCCATAGAGGATATAAGATAATCAGGCGGGTTAAAATAAAGCTGCTCACAGACCTCATAAGCTGCGGTCTTTTGCCCCTCGACCCTGAAGGCATAATCGCCGGCCAGGTAAAAGTTAAGCCTCTCGGCTGCCTCTTCCGCCAGTCTGGCTGCATCGCTGTAGCTGCCCTTTACCTGCACAATCTTTCCGCCAAAAGATATTACCTGGGCAAGTTTTGATTCAGGAACATCTTCCGGCACAAACACAAAACACGGAATCTTTTGTGATGCTGCGTAGCAGCAGCACGAGGCTGCCATATTGCCGGTTGAGGCAACTGCGATGGCACTGGCACCCAGCTCTTTTGCAACCGTTACCTCAACGGCCGTGCCGCGATCCTTAAAAGAGCCGGTCGGGTTTTTAGATTCAACTTTAAAATAAAGATCTGTCCCTAGCTCAGGCCCGATTTTGTGGCTTTTAATTAAAGGTGTTCCCCCTTCCTTCAGTGAAACAAAGTTGGAGTAATCCTTTACCGGTAAAAACGGAAGGTACTTGGAGACCAGCGCGGGGGCGCTCCTGAGGTAGTCAGGATTAATGCGGCTTGCAATCAGATCCAGGTTCATCCTGACTTCCCAGGGGCCGTCTCTTCCGGTAAAAACCAGTCCGCGCGGAGTGACCTCACGGCCGCTTACATAATCGACAACGCGATAGAGATTATTACTGCCCATTTATTTCAGCCTCTCAGTTACGGCCTGAGTTTTCTGACACTCTCACCGGCGCGCCAGATCTCGGAGCTGTGCATCTCGTCAAGCTCGGCCTGAAGCCGTTCTTTATAGTTTGGCTCACTATTAGCCTTAAGAACTATCTCAGCTTCACGCCCCGAAGCGACACTTTCATAAAGCTCTTTAAAGACCGGCTCCACTGCCTTCTGAAACCTTGGCCGCCAGTCGAGTGCCCCACGCTGGGCAGTTGTGGAACAGTTGGCATACATCCAGTCCATACCGTTTTCAGCCACAAGCTTAATCAGACTCTGGGTAAGCTCTTCTACAGTTTCATTAAAGGCCTCACTGGGAGAGTGCCCGTTTTCACGCAGCACGTTGTACTGGGCATCCATAATGCCTGCCAGAGCACCCATAAGTACTCCGCGCTCACCAACCAGGTCACTGTATACTTCCTTTTTAAATGTGGTCTCAAAGAGGTATCCCGAACCAACGCCTATACCGTAGGCGCAGACTTTCTCTTCAGCACTGCCGCTAAAATCCTGCTCAACAGCGTAACTTGCGTTAATGCCCTTACCTTCCTGAAAAAGCCGTCTTACGCTAAGTCCTGAACCCTTGGGCGCAAGCAGTACCAGGTCAACATCCGGTGGGACAACAACTCCAGTCTTATCGCTATAAGTTACTGCAAAGCCGTGTGAAAAGCAGAGCGTATTACCGCGCTCAAGTCCGGCTTTAACAGCAGGCCACTGCTTCATCTGGCCGGCATCAGAGAGAAGATATGAAATAAATGTTCCTCTTTTAGCTGCCTCTTCCAGCGTAAAAAGCGTCTCGCCTTCTACCCAGCCGTCCTGAACAGCCTTATCCCATGAAGGGCTGCCCTTTCGCTGCCCCACGATTACATTAAAGCCGTTATCGCGAAGGTTCATAGCCTGTGCCGGCCCCTGCACTCCGTATCCAAGAACTGCAATTGTTTCATTTGAGAGAACCTCGCGGGCCTTTTCAAGCGGAAACTCGTCACGCGTTACTACCGTCTCTTCAGTATCACCAAACATCATTTTTGCCATTTTATCCTCCTTAAAAACTTAAAAATAATTTTATGCAGCGTTACTCTGAAATTCGTACACATTTTCAGGCTCTTTAAGCTCAACTGCGTAAGCATCAACAACCTCAATAACGCGGCGAACCTGCTTAACTACTGTGTTAATGGTTTTCGAATCTGTCCGCACTACTGCTGTAAAGCGGTAGTTTCCGCCGGCATGCCGCAGAAAACTCAGCTCGTCTGTATCAAGCCGCCGTTTTGTAAGCACTCCGGCAAGTCTTAAAAACACAGCCGGCCCGCCATCAACAAATGCTGTAAGGTTATATTGTTTTTCCATTGCTTTCCCCTTTAAAACTTACTTAAGTCTTACCTGGTCAACTGCACTGCCTGCCGGTATCATCGGGAAGACGTTATCTTCCTTTTTAACCTGTATTTCGAGAAGATACGGCCCCTCTGACTCCAGCATTTCATTCACTGCTTCTTTTAAATTCTCTCTCCTGCAGATTTTTCTGCCTGCAATTCCAAAGGCATCAGCAAGCTTTACAAGGTCGGGACTTTTTATTTCGACCTCCGAGTAGCGCTTTTCAAAAAAGAGCTCCTGCCACTGGCGCACCATCCCGAGGTAGCTGTTATTAAGCACTACCATCTTAAGCGCTGTGCCCTCCTGGGCTATTGTGCCAAGCTCCTGAAGGGTCATCTGAAAGCCGCCATCGCCAATTATTGCAATAACAGGCCTGTTGGCCCCGGCTACTGTTGCACCAAAGGCAGCCGGCAGGGCAAATCCCATTGTTCCAAGCCCGCCGGAAGTTATAAAGCTGTGCGGATGTTTAAAGCGGTAATAGCGGGCGGTTATCATCTGGTGCTGGCCTACATCAGCTACCACAACCGCCTCCCCCCGGCTTGCCTCAGAGATTACGTTTACAGCCTCACTCATGGTGATTTCACCCGACCCGGGATTTGTGGCCGCCTCTATAACCTCTTTCACTTCCTGCTCTCTTAGCGTTTTAAAACGTTTAAGCCACTCGGGGTATTGTTTCGGTTTAATAAGCGGCAAGAGTTTTTCAAGCACAGCGCGGGCATCTCCAACCAGAGCAGAGGTAACCGGCACATTCTTTCCAATTTCAGCCGGGTCAACTTCAATATGAATTACCCTGGCATTAGGAGCGTAAGCCTCCAGTTTACCTGTTACGCGATCATCAAAGCGCATACCAACAGCAATCAGCAGATCGGCCTGGTTAGTGAGCACGTTGGGGGCATAATTTCCGTGCATTCCGAGCATGCCTGCATAAAGCGGATGATCTGTGGGAACTGCCGAAAGGCCGTGCAGCGTGCATGCAACCGGAATGCCGCTCTTTTCAATAAATTCCTGTAATACTCCGCTGGCCTTTGAAATCAGCACACCGTGTCCTGCAAGAATCAGCGGCCTTTCAGCAGCATTAATCAGTGCTGCAGCATCCTGTAAATCCTGCTCTGCAGGTAAGCGCCGCACAAGCTTTGGCACAAAGCGCGGCTTAAGCTTTCCGTTCCACTTACAGGCTTCAAGCTGGGCGTCTTTTGTAATATCAATCATTACCGGGCCCGGTCTTCCGCTTACTGCTATTGAAAATGCATCCAGCATTACCTGCTCAATCTCTGAGGCATCAGTAATCTGGTAGCTCCACTTTGTAACCGGAGTAGTTACGGCAATTACATCGGTTTCCTGGAAGGCATCACTGCCAAGCATGGAGCTTGTTACCTGCCCTGATACGCACACCAGCGGAACTGAATCCATCATGGCATCCGCCAGGCCGGTTACAAGATTTGTGGCACCCGGGCCGGAGGTTACCAGGCAGACCCCGGGCTTTCCGCTTACACGCGCATAGCCCTCGGCGGCATGAGCAGCTCCCTGCTCGTGGCGCACAAGTATGTGTTTCAGGCGGTTTTGACACTTACAGAGCGCATCGTAGACCGGCATAATTGCTCCGCCGGGATAACCGAAAATTGTATCGACTCCGGCAGATAGGAGCGCTTTTACAAAGACATCTGCGCCTCTTAAGGGCTTTCTTTCTATACTCTCAAATGACCCGTTTTCAACTAACTGCGTTCCCACCTTTCACTCCGGGGTAAACTTAAGCAATAAAAAAACCCCCGCAACTCTTTCGAGATGCGGGGGTTTTTAGCTTACGCTGTAATTTAAGCTACAGCGGCGGCCCGCACCTCGACCCGGTGATAATAATAATTAGTCCGGCCACAATGTTAGCCGGTAGTATCAATGGATCTATGGTGCGGCTTTTTAGCATAATTAAGTAAACTTAAAGCTATTACTGCGGGCCAAACTGACCCTCAAAAGGCCAAGTTATAGAAAAGATGGCCCGTTGTCAATAATTGTCCTGATTTTTTAAACCCAAACCAGATACGTTACTATTAGAGTCGATTCATTGTCCTAAGGTTTCGTGAAATTTTTCAGGGAGGTCGAAAGGTGGAACCCGGCTGCCTTTTTCAACAGGCCCCCGGCGGAATTTTCGGCAGTCAGCAGGCCCTATCTGCCCGGTACACTTTTCTTTCAAGCGTAATCTTCTCAAGAAAATCTATATCAATATCAAAACCAATTCCGGGCTTATCTGAAAGTTTAAGTGTCCCCTCGGGCGTCAGCCTGATTTCCGGCTCTACTATGTCCTTCTTATAATAACGTGCACTTTCGCTTATATCCCCGGGAAACTGAAAATTCGGCAGCGTTGCCAGCGCCATGTTGGCAGCACGGCCGATACCCGTTTCAAGCATTCCACCGCACCAGACCTTTATTCCATGCCCGGCAACATAATCGTGTATGGCAATGGCTTCTGTAATGCCACCGACCCTTGACGGTTTTATATTTATAACTCTACAGCTTCCAAGCTCTGCAGCTACACGCGCGTCGTCAAGATGCTCAATGCTTTCATCCAGGCAGATTGAGTTTTTAATACGCGACTGAAGCCGTGCGTGCATAAGTAAATCGGTACGTAAGAGCGGCTGTTCAATCATCATCAGATCGTAGTGATCAAGCGCTCTAAAGATATCTATATCATCCAGCGTATAGGCAAAGTTGGCATCGACCATAAGCGGGATACCTGCACCAAAATGTGCATATATCTTTTCTACAATATCAATATCTCTTCCGGGCTCAATTTTGACTTTTATCTTGCGGTAACCCTTATCAAGCGCTGCTGAAATGGTATCAAGCAGCTCTTGCGTATTTGGCTTCAGCGGCACACTGATACCCACCGGCACTTCATCTCGCTCACCACCAAGTATTCTATAAAGTGGCATCTCTTTAGATTTTGCATACCAGTCCCAGTAAGCCATCTCCAGGCCGGCGCGGGCAATGCAGTTCCCCGCTATTTTGGAAAGAACCTGAAAAGCATCACCAGGAGTTTCAGGCTGTTCTTTAAAAAAAAGTGGAATTACAAAGTCCTCCAATACGGCCAGAAGCGTGCGCGGATA
>RFHI01000092.1 GCA_003696425.1 Candidatus Dadabacteria bacterium
CTCGCTGCCTGGAAGATAAAGTTTCCTCTCGCACTAAAAAACAAGAGAACCCTAGTAGCCTCCTGAAATCACCAGACTTTTCCTGTAGCCCCGCCCCAGGACAGGAAGAAAGTGGGAAGGCCGTCAGTTTTTGATGACATCCCAGTTATATTTTCCGAGCTCGACGATATACCGGGCAAGCTCCTCTACTTCCTTATCCTCATTCTTATCAATACGTCGAAGCTTCTGATTCATACGTCGCTTGGCGCGCTGGGTGAAAATCTTTGCAATAGCCCGCTCGTACTTACAATCATCAACCGAGGATTCATCAATCATAGAACTAACACGCGAGAGCACACACAATCCAACAAATAGATCGATTACAACCTCTGCAATTCTTTTGGAGGCAAACTGCCTACCGATAATGTTCTTTCCATATTTTCGAAGTAATCCTTCAACCTCTTTTGAAAACTCAAGTGTATACTGTTCATAAACCGTTGCTTCATTTCGAAGAGATTCATGAACCAGCGCAAGCCTATCACGCCCAATAGTTGTAAGCTGAGTAAACTTCTTTGAAGCATAACCCGAAAGCACCCCAAAGCCCTTAATAGGGTCATTAAAAATCCCGGCAGCACTACTGCCAATCTCCTTCAAATACTCTCCAGCAACTTTCATCCCTGATAAAGCAATAAAGAGCCTTAAGATTTCATTAGTGCCTTCAAAAATCATATTAATCCGCGAGTCACGTACAATCCGCTCATACGGAAACTCCCGCATATAGCCATTACCACCGGCTACCTGCAGCGCTTCATTAGCAGCGAACCAAAGTGACTCTGTTGCAAACACTTTACTAATTGCCGCCTCAACTGAATAATCCTTAACCCCTGAATCAATATAGTGGGCGACCATATTGACAACACTCTCAGTTGCAAAACATTTAACAGTCATAAGACCGATCTTTTCCTTTATCAGACCAAACTCCGCAATTGGCCTGCCAAACTGCTTTCTTTCAGCTGCCTGTCGGGAAGCAAGCTCAATACACCTTTTCATGGCCCCGACACACCCTCCTCCAAGGCCGGTACGTCCATTATTCAGAATACTCATCGCTACTTTAAAACCTTTTCCTTCCTCACCCAGTAAATTTTCCGCAGGAACCCGCACATTATCAAAACGAACAGTATTGGTGGCCGAAGCACGAATACCCATTTTGTCCTCTTTCGGGCCGGTGCTAACACCGGGCCACTCACGTTCAACTATAAAAGCTGAGATTTTGCCACCTTTACTATCCGTTCTGGCAAAAACCGTATAAAGTCCTGCAATTCCACCATTTGTTATCCAAATCTTCTCCCCATTAAGCGTCCACGACCCATCATTATTCTTTGTAGCTGCAGTTCTTATCGAAGCAGCATCAGACCCGGCTCCTGCTTCAGTTAAACAAAAAGCAGCAATAAGTTCACCACTAGCCAGGCGGGGTAAATATCGTTTCTTCTGCTCTTCAGTGCCAAAAAGCAATAGCCCTTTCATGCCAATAGAGCTGTGCGCTCCAATAGTAAGAGAGGTTGAGCCATCATACCTGCTGGTCTCCTGCAAAAGCCGTGAATAGGCAGCATTGGAGAGACCAAAGCCCTCATATTCTTCCGGAATAATTACCCCAAAAAGCCCAAGCTCCTTAAGGCTGTTGAGATACTCCTCGGGCTGCTCACCTTTTAAATCATATTCTGTAAAATCATCAGTTTTCCCCTCCATAAAACGTCCAACTGATTCAATAATCATACTTAAAGTTTCAGCCTGTTCACCAGATAATGAGGGATAAGGAAAAAGGTTTTCCTCAATTATATTCCCCAAGAACAGTGACTTCACTACACTGGCATCAGGTATTAGGGTGATTTCATTTTCAGACTTGGCGGTCATAGCAAACTCCGGGGAGTAAAAGTATATAAACCATAATTATTTATTTTATTATCGGCCGAAAAGATTATTGAGTCCAATTTTTAAGCGCAGGCCACATTTGCATAAGTCTCCGAAATAATCTCTAAAACAAACATCGTTGCACTCGCCACCAACTCTTCCTATATTGGCAATCTAACTGTCTACTGGCACACTTACAAACATTGGACCATCTTTAATAAGTTCAGTATGAGAAATTATCCCTTAAAGCAGCAGTACCGTATTGTGCTAATAGCATTGTTGTTTTTACTGGTATCTGTTCCAGCAACGTCACCAGCTGAAACTAGACCGGGAAGCGTGGAAGATCCATTAAACGGGAAGACTATTCGCAATATTGACATTGTTGTCCGAGATATTTTTCAAAAACCCGAGCCCAACGCTATTTACCGTACAGCTAATTCGCTCAAGATAAAAACAAAAGAACACGTAGTGCGACAGGAACTCCTTGTTAAGGAAGGAGACAAATATGATCGTTTCCTGATCGATGAAAGCATACGTGCTCTGAGACGACTTCCTTACTTTAGAAGAGTTGAAATTATTCCCGCCGCAAAAGGTGAATACGTAGATCTTCTCGTGCGGGTACAGGACACTTGGACATTTATTCCACAATTTAGTTTCTCGGGCGGAGACGGACGCGATCGATTCTCAGCCGGCCTGGTTGAGAGCAATCTGCTGGGATACGGCAAACGCATTGAAACGTTTTATGCTAAAGAAGATAACCGCGAAACAATCGCCGCAGCTTACGATGACCGGCGCGTAATGGGCTCCAGAACACGATTCACAATAGGAGGATTTACCCGAAGCGACGGGCAAAGCGCCTTTCTGGATGTAGGCCAACCATTTTTTAATCTGGTTGATCCCTATGCCTGGCACGTTACTCTGGATGACAGTGATATAGTCGGTAGATTATTTCAAAATGGTAATGAACGCTTTATTTATCGAACCAAGCGCCGCAATGCCTCCCTGCGCTATACAATTGCAAGGGGTAAGCCTGAAAGTCATGTTTTGCGATTTGCTTTTGGATATCAGTACAGTGAAAACAAATTTTCAAAGGCCACTCTGGATGATTATGCCGATCTAGGGTTAAATCCGTCAGCAGTCAGTAATGACCCAAGCATGCTGGCAGATGATCGAATCTTCAGTGGCCCCCTATTTTCCCTTCAAAGCATTGAACCGGACTTTATCTCCATGAATTACATAGATAGGTTTTCACGAGTCGAAGACTACAATCTTGGAGAAGAGTGGTCAGTCACGTTTTTCCCGGCACTTGAATTTTTTGGCTCCGATGGCAATCAGGCAATCTTGTCAGGGTCCCTGAGTGACGGCAAGCTCTATTCGAAAAACTCCTTTTTCCGATGGGAAGTATCCGCTAATAGTAGATACAAAAATAGCGAATTGGAAAACTCCCTAATTAGTTTACAGCTTAAGTACTTTAACGTGCTGGGTCCGGTAAAAATTGGCAGCTGGGAGCTTGGAAAGCATACATTGGCCGGATCCCTATTTGTAGATTATGGCGATAGTCTTGACCGAGATCGCGAGCTGTTGCTCGGCGGCGATTCAGCCTTGAGGGGTTACGACGCCCGAACATTTAGCGGTGACAAACGCTATGCTATTAATATCGAAGACCGTATGCATTTTGTAGACGACTGGCTGGAACTTATAAGTGTCGGGGCTGCTCTGTTTGCCGAAGCGGGTGGCTCGACCTTTGACAACTTCGGCGATCTTGTAACTGATCACACCTTTGCTGATGTAGGTATTGGCCTTCGCTTTGCATTTCCGCGCTCTGAAAGTAGCCGCGTATTCAGAATTGATCTGGCCATACCTCTTCGCGACGGTCCTGATGGCACCGGGGCATTTGAACCACGTATCTTGTTCGGAGGAGGACAGGTATTTGATGCCAGGCTTAGAACGGAAAAATTCGGACCGGAACAGACCAATTTACTGATAGGCATTGATCGCTAGGTAAGGTTAACCACTGGATTACACAGAATTATTTTATTGGCGGAACGTGTCAGTACAGCGGTTCTATACTATTACTATA
Organism: Candidatus Dadabacteria bacterium; assembly: GCA_003696425.1. Taxonomy (GTDB): domain Bacteria; phylum Bdellovibrionota_C; class UBA2361; order UBA2361; family J046; genus J046. Next base: position 3,968 of record RFHI01000092.1, read on the forward strand.
TTATAAAATAAAATAGGCTTACTAAGAACTTTTCAGTCAGCTAAGCTTCAGAGTTAAGCTACTTAGGCCGACCTAATTATTTAATAATGTTTTGTTTTTAGACAGATTTTTTGAGCATGAGTAAAAACAGGCGCATCTTGAGCGTGTGCCTGGCCCTTGGCCTGGCTACCCTTTGCCCATTTAAGTATCTTTGGGCTCAAAAGCGCAGTCCTTTTAAGGCAGAACTGAGAGGAAATCTTAAGACGCTTATTAACCCTGCTAATAGAAAGCCTTTCAGGCTGTCAGTTAGAAGCGCTTATGGTGGCTTGCATCAGTTGGTACTGAGACCACGAAAACCATTCGACGCTGACTACCTCTATGAGTCACACTATGGCCCCCCTCAGTATGATGCACGCCTGTTTCAGGGAAAAATCAGGATAAGACACAAGAGTGTTTCCGGGCCCTGGCGTTCTGCTGGAGTAGCCATCGACATAGTTGGAAATGTGGTACACATAATCTTCCATTCAACCAGGCGCGGCATTATCACAAGACTAACAACACACATTAGCTATCTGGAGGGGGCCAGCCGTGCTCCGGTTTTCGTTTCATATCTTCCATCAGCAGTTAAGGTCCCCTGCGGCCTTGGGGACGCCGTATCAGCTGGCAGAGCATTTTCTGCCGCAACAAATGACCCTGAGTGCGGCTCGGACTCCAGCTGCACAGATTTCAGCAATCCACCGCCATATTCACCGCGCAAAATAATTGATATCAGTACCGCAGCAGACCGTGCGTTTTTTCTAAATCACGGAAGTAATACTAATGCCCGTATTCAAGCCATTTTAAATTCAGCAGAGGCTCTCTACCTTAATCAGCTTGGAGCACAGTTTAACCTTATAAACCAGTATATAGATTCAAACGGGACAGTCTATAAAAGTACCGATGCGGAGACCCTTCTCCTTCAGCTTACCAATCACGGAAATTCCACTGCGGTATTCGGCTCACCTGATGTAGTACACCTTTTTACCGGCCGTAATTTAAATAGTAATATTATAGGGTTAGCGTGGCAGGGGACTATGTGCTCAGCTCCAAATTCCAAGTACGGGCTAACACAGGCCACTTCTGATACAAAGCTTCTTCAACATATTATTACTGCTCATGAAATTGGCCACAATGCCAATCTGAACCATGACGATCCATCACCATCTGTAATGGCCCGAATTGTTAAGGCTTCCAACACTGTATTTACCGGCTGCTCACGCTGCGAATTTCACAGGTACGTTAATGCCTCTGGCAGTTGCCTGGCATCTGCTGTAAACGGTGTAAGTATCGACAAAGCAACGGTTAAGGGAAAACGTTCTAAAAGAAAAGTTAAATTTAACGTGCGGTTCTCACTGGAATCCAAATACACAGCCTGTAAACTTTTTCTCTATGGAGCAGTTAAAAAATCATCTCTCGATCCTAATATTAGTTCTGATGCGTTGCTGTTAAAAGAATTTACCCCTGCAAATGTAACAGCTGAACTCAGTGCCAAAATTAAAAACGGACGTTCAGTGAAGAAAAAACGAGCCTTTCTGAAGGCATTAATAACTTGCAGTGACAATTCTACGGCAAGCTCATCTGTAAGGAAAGTTGCTGCTTATATGCGTCCCAAAAAACTCTTAAACCGGCTTCAAAAAGCTCTGCAGTAACACATTAATATAACTATTAATTTCAAGTAGCCCCGCACCTGGAGGAATGAAATAAATATCCGAGAATATCAATTTATAACAATCAGTCCGCACGACTGACATAGCTTCCGTCCTGGGTATTGACGACAATTTTCTCACCCTCCTTTATGAAAGGGGGAACAGTCAAACTAAGACCAGTATCTGTCCTAGCCGGTTTTGGTGAATTACTTGCTGTAGCTCCCTTCAGTTCCGGTTCCGTTTCAGCCACGGTAAGAATCACTGTGGATGGGAGCTTAACCCCTATTACACTGTTATTATAGGTAGTTACTTCAACTTCACTGTTATCCTGCAAATAATAGATGTCATCACCGAGAATATCACTGGATATTACGAACTGTTCATAATTATCACTGTTCATAAAATGATAACCGTCCCCATCAGAATAAAGATACGTAGCTTTAAATGAAAATACATCCGCCTCCTCAACGCTCTCCGTTGAATTAAAACGCACCTCAGTCTGTGTCCCGTTTAAAAGATTACGTAATTTGGTTTGTACAACCGCCTGCCCCTTGCCTGGACTATTATGGTGGAACTCCATGACCCTGTAAGGAGCACCATTATAGACAATTACCGTACCTTTCCTAAGATCATTAGCTTTCATAGTTCAATTTTCTCAAATTGTTACACAAACCACATAATCACAATTACCACTCAACTACCACTTAAGTACTATAGATGTATAACACAAAATGCAAAAACCCCCGAACGGCCTTTTTAATTCAAGTGCCGTCCAGGGGTTTATTTAGAGCTTAGGCAACAAGCCTATCTCTTACGACGCCTTGCCGGACGTTTTCTTGCTGTCTTTTTGGCAGCAGCTTTCTTGCGGGCAGGACGTTTACGCGCTGTAGCCTTCCTCTTGGTGGAAGCACTTTTCTTTGTTGCCTTCTTGGCTGCCCTGCGCTTGGTTGTCTTCTTCTTAGCAGCTTTTCTCTTAGTAGTTTTCTTCTTAGCTGCTGTCTTTTTCTTAGCCGGACGCTTCTTAGCAGCTTTTTTCTTTGTGGTTTTTTTTGCTGCAGCCTTTTTACGTTTAGGCGCAGCTTTTTTCTTCGTAGCTGCCTTTTTGGCAGTTTTACGTTTAGTTGCTTTACGCTTTGTAGCCATGACTATTTTTCTCCTATGTACCACAAGGAAACTACACTACCTCCCCTTGTGTTAATTATTACGTGACATAAGTTTAATCACTAAGACTATTCTTAAGTCACTCACCATCGGATAGCTTTCGTACCTACAACTGCAACTTTCCGTGGTGACAAAGCAGTAACAAACCTGTGGCGCCGAGAATCGATCAACCACCTGTTTATTACCACTCAAGAGATTGCCATATCTTTATGCAAGTTGGCAAGATATTAATTTGATGATCGTTTTTGCAAGTGGTTTCCAAAACACAACGGTTGCAGACGATCATCACACAAAAGTAATCAACGCAAACCTGTATCGTCTGTATAAAATGTAAACTTAAAGCCTCTTTCAAGAGCCACCTAACAGGCTTCTGGAGCACGTCTTTTTTTATTTATCTTTCAGTAACTTACGGGAGCTGCAATAGATGCGACAGCCTTAACAGACAAATTCACAGTTAAGTTTCACCGGATCACAATGTTAAAAACAGAGACAAATGAAAAAAATAACCAACAAATCTTATCCTGCACTCACCGAATGAATTAAAAAACTCTCCTTCGACTATTATAGTACTTCAGATTACTGCTGATAATAACATCCGGCCGTAACCATCTCCCTTAATCCATATTCGCAGAAGATATCTACATGAACGAAAAACATATGCTTTTATCCTCCTCTGTTAGATTAGCCCTGCAAGTTTTAGTAAATAGTTACAAACAATTAGGGGTGGCATCAGAAAGATCCTCACAGCTCTCTTCCAGCTCAAGTAATTACAGCACAAGAAAAAACCCGCCTGCCGCAATGCGACAGACGGGGGTCTGGTAGTACCTTATGCGTTCTTTTACAAATTCGTCCTGCTCTTAAGCCTCTCACAGGTATCGCTTACAGCCTGTGCCAGTGCTTCTTTTGAGAGGGCACTGCGAATTCTGGCTGCACGCCGGGTCCGTCTTATTATTCTAAAGCTTCTCCCTTTTCCAACCCGGCGTAACACAGCAGACTTGTGGTTCGCGCTAAAAATCACCCTTGAAACAATTGGCCTAATTGCATGAACTATGCTCAAACGACCCCTGAGACGTGCCCTGCCATTTGAATTCAAAGTGATTTGCCCTAAGTTACATTCTCCTAAAAATCCATCATCCTGGTCCAAAAATGTCATAGTAACACTGGCTGATGACCCTGCTTCGCCACTAAATTTTCCGGTATAACGGTGGCTTTTTAAGAGTCTGCGGCGATTACCGGGGCCCAAAAGATCTCTCACATGCACGCTGGCATTATCCCCACTTCCGGGATTATCTATTCCAAGTGCGCTGGCAGCATTTATCCTACGACCAGTAATGGTCAGACCATTTAACGTTGCCAACTTGTCACCACTGTTAAGAATAACACTCTTTATCTGACTATAGTCGAATTCCGGATGCACAGCCTTGATAAGCGCAGCCAGCCCAGCTACGTGCGGTGAGGCCATAGATGTTCCACTAAAAGTCGCATAGCCACCCCCAGGAACTGTACTTAAAATTCCTACACCCGGCGCAGCTACGTGTACTGAACTTGAACCGTAATTAGAAAAAGAGGCCAGATTATCATTAGAATCAGTGGCAGCAACTGAAATGATGTTTGAAAGATTGTAGTTAGAGGGATAATGGCCATGATTATCGTTATTACTTGCACTATTTCCGGCTGCTGTTACAAACAGCACCCCTTTATTCTTGGCATAGGCAATGGCATCCTTTAGAGCCTGTGAATAACCTGCTCCTCCCCAGGATGCGTTAATTATATTAGCACCATTATCCACTGCATATTTTATAGCTTGAATACCATCACTTAAAAAACCGCCACCAGAAGCGCTAAGAAATTTGACTGCCATGATACTGACATGCCAGTTAACACCAACCACCCCACGGCTATTGTTTCCTACAGCTCCAATAGTGCCGGCCACGTGTGTGCCGTGGGAATGATCATCCATGGGATTGCCGCTCTCAGTTATGGCGTTATACCCGTAAACATCGTCTACTATACCATTTCCATCATCATCAATACCGTTATTTGGAATTTCATCGGGATTTTTCCACATATTAGCAGCCAGATCCGGATGGGTATAATCCACACCGGTATCAGTTACCGCAACCACCACATTTGTAGAACCGGTTGAGATATCCCAGGCAGAAGTTGCGGAGATTTTTTTCATGCCCCAGAGTGAGCCGTATTTGCTGTCAGACGGCACAGCATCTGTCTGAATGTAATAGTCAGGCTCACAGTAAATAATTGGTCTATTAGCCTGTGCTTTAAAAGCATCACACCAGGCTTTAACAAGATCCGGATTATAATCTGAAATTTCAAGTCTGATAGCATCAGACGAGCTGGCCTTAGCTGCCGGGGCAACCGTAACAGCATATAAACCGCTACCCACTGGTTTTACCTCCCCCAGGTTTCCAACAGACGGCTGGTCAATCTTACCATTTCCATTTGCATAAGCCTCCGCAGCAAATTTAACTATATAGCTGCCCGTACCAACCTTAGTTTGTGCCTGAAGAGAAAGTGGAAAAATTAAAATTAATAGAACAGCAACTAAATGCAGGGGGAGAAATTTACTTAATACAGCTCGAACTACCATCAATACTACCTTTGTAAAAGAACACCATAACTACCTGTCCAAATGACTCCATTCCCCTGCGATGTTCTTTTAATGTCGTAGTATTTCGGACTTTGGTTTACGAACTGTGCCTATTTTGTTGAGTAAATAACCCCCTGAATTATGAAGTTTTTTTAATTTTTAGGTCGTGCCATGAGATAGGAGCGACTGTAAAATTTAAAAAGGTACTGTTAGCGTGTATATACTCAATACCAGTTTACAGGGATAATTGTTAATGAGAATGTCTTGGCACCTAGATCTATTCGAAGGGATTATATATACGTCAACACAGACGTTGACGTTAATTATCTGAATTATAGCTTTACTACTCTTACCTGGCCAGCGAACCTAGCGGTCCAACAACGAAAGCTCCAAAGTACCATCCCTAATAAAACGGGCTAGATTACGGGCATTTCTATCAGCAAGCGAAGATTTTGCTGATGACTGATTCGGAATGCATTCAACCCGGTAACGAAACCCTGTAGATTCCGGAGTTTTTAGTATATTGTAAGAATATTTGGTACTTCCAGAGGGAGCTCTAATCCTATATGAGTTGTTACCCAAATATTCAACTACAGGCATCTTCACGCCTAAATAACGGGTAAAAAAGTAAGGTATTCTATCCCACGCTGTCGGATCGTTATCATAGTCTACTATAAATTCAGTCGGAGTAGACATTACTTCTTCAAGCACTGCCTCAGCCGGAGTGAGTATCTCAACTTCATACCTCGGGGAATCAGGCTTTTTTGTGCCACATCCTGCTAAAACCAGGCAAACAAAAGATAATCTTAACAGCAGATATTTAGATTGCATCAGCAGCACACCAAGATCGGCTCTCATTTGCCAATTGCGTAACCGAGCCACTACGAAAACGAACTGCCACAGCCACAAGTTCTGCGGGCATTGGGATTGTTAAATTTAAATCCAGAGCCGTTCAAGCCACTGACATAATCAATTACAGTACCCTTAAGATAGCCGGCACTAACAGGATCGATAAAAATCTTAACCCCTCCATACTCCATGGTAATATCACCCATACGGCTCTCGCGCTCAAAGTCAAGATTGTATTGATAGCCTGAACAGCCTCCACCAACCACCGAAACTCGCAGGCCATCCCCCTCCTGCCCTTCCTCTGCAATTGCTTTTTTTACAGCCTCAACGGCTTTCTCCGTGAGCATAATCGGCTGCTGATCCGTTGGCTCAAACGAAGGAACTGCTTCACTGTTTTGTCCGCTATCCATCACGATTTCCTCTTAAAACCATCTAAACTAACTATATAGTTTACCCTGATATTTTACAAAACACCAGGCCACAGCCCCACCCAGTTGGCCCCCACGCAAAGCAAACTGACAATTTATTAAAATAACTTAATTTGCAGCAGCTGACTTGTAAATATTCATTATCTGCTGCAAAAGCTTGACTCCGTTTTCACGGGAGCGCTGAAACGAATTCCTGCCAATTATACTACCGCTGGCACCACCTGCACAAAGAGCTTTAATTTCTTCTAACACCTCTTCATCCGACTTGGCAGCTCCGCCAGAAAATACTACCAGCCGTTGCCCGGCAAAAGCACTCTGAACAACATGGCTGACCCTGTCAGCAAGAGATGAGATCTTAATACCTTCCTTTTCATATACCTTGCGTGCAGCCTCCAGCTCTATATGCTCTGTTGGAGGCTTAACTTTTACGATATGCGCACCAAGCTGACACGCTATCTGAGCAGCATAGGCTACCACGTCAACAGCCGTCTCCCCCTCTTTGGTAAGTCCTTCCCCACGCGGGTAAGACCAGATTACAACTGGAAGGCCATAACTCCTGGCCTCCTCTCCCATCTCACGAATCTCCTGATACATCTCCTTACGATAAGACGAGCCAGGATAAATGGTAAAGCCTATCGCAGAGGCCCCCGCTAAAAGAGCATCACGCACGGAACAGGTTACTGCAGGAACCGGATTTTTCGACGGATAAAGCGAATCATTATTGTTTACCTTTACGATAACGGGAATCTGTCCTGCATAGTCGTGATGTGCAGCAACTATCTGACCATAGGGCGCAGCATATGCACTGCAACCAGCCTCGAGCGCCAGTTCAAAATGATAGTGGGGATCATATCCTGCCGGATTTGGAGCAAAACTCCTTGCTGGACCATGCTCAAACCCCTGATCAACCGGAAGAATTACTAGCTTGCCTGTTCCGGCCAGTGTACCACTGTTAAGAATCCGGTAAAGATTAGCTAATACACCATTATTTTCCGACTTATACCACGAGAGAATCTCTTTTACCCTTGTAGAAACGTTGCCTGCCATTTTCTGGATCTCCTCATGTTTTTTGACGAATTTGCCGATTTTATTACATGCCCAAAGCAGCGTAATTATGCTTAATCTGATGGGCGATGTAAAGAATTGTTTTAACTCAAAATATTAGGTTTTTCAGGTACTTTAATGGTTGTAATAAAAAAGCTCAGCAGGCTGCCACTAGCAGTTCTAGTGCTCTTGCTTTTTACTTTCACTGACAATGTTAAGGCAGAAAATTCGGCCCCAGCCAAAGCAAGGCTTAACACTTCAAATACCGCTTCGCTTTCAAGGCTAAATTACGCGCCAATTCGATTAGACGGAGGAACACGTCTAACGCTCATTTCTCCGGCTAAGATGGCTGCTGTAGCGCGCAGGGTTAAAAGAACTCTGGAAAAAACCCATGCTTTTTTTACATCCACATTCGGCCCTATTCCAGCTCTTAAAAATTCTGTTCGCCTCATGGACGAAGAAACGTTTTTCCTGGCGACCGGCGCACCTAGATGGACAAATGCCATGTATTATCGTGGCCAAATATTAATTCCTCTTTCACAGCAGGACTACCGAAGTCTTGATAACGTTGAGCGAAGCCTTCGACACGAATATACCCATGCGGTCATAAATGCGCTTTCAAACGGACGCTGCCCGGGCTGGCTTGATGAAGGTCTTGCACAGTGGGCTGAAGGCTCTGAAAACCCTGCTCTTCAACCAGCACTTTACAATTGGCTGCGAGACCATCCTCCGGTGCCCTTAAAGCTGTTACAGGGAGGATTTACCAGACTTGACCCACGTATGGTACCAGCTGCGTACGCCCAATCACTTTTTGCAGCCAGAACAATTATAAACACATATGGGCTAAAACACATTCGACGATATTTTGACCGACTTAGAAACGGTGAACCAAAAGATGTGGCCTTTAAAAAGAATTTTTCGCTAACTGAAAGCGATTTCGAAAAACGCCTGGCACTATCCCTCGCTAAGTGGCGAAGGCGCAAAACCATGTACCATTTAAGAATGGATTAATTTAAAAGCTTTTCGGCTTCAATGCGAAAGCCTTCGACCTCCTGGACGAGTTTATCAAAGCTTTCCCTCACCCCACTAAGTTCAGCGGTTTTGCCACTTTTTTCTAGACTAAAGGCCAGTTCATAGCAGCGCATAGCACCAATATTTCCGAGAGCACTCTTAATGGCATGCGCAGCCTCCTCCAGCTCTTTAGTATCCTGATTCTGGATTGCAGTCTCAATACGTCGAATCTGCGCCGGATATTCCTCAAAAAAAAGAGCTATTAGCTCCTGCAATAGCTCCTTATCATTATCGACACGATTGAGGGCAGCTTCCTTATCAAATACCTTTGCTTCATTCATAACTATTGTCCCTTTAAGATCTCTCGGGCTATCACAATCCGCTGAATCTGGCTGGTGCCCTCATAAATCTGCATAAGCTTTGCATCACGCATAAGTTTTTCCACCGGATAATCGCGCGTATAACCGTATCCGCCAAAGATTTGCACAGCATCAGTTGTGACCTGCATAGCAGTATCGGCCGCAAAACGCTTGGCCATACTGGAATAAAGTGTGCTGTCCTCTCCTCTATCCAGCATAGCAGCTGATTTCCAGGTGAGCAGCCTAGCCGCTTCAATCCCAGTTGCCATATCAGCCAACATAAACTGAATCGCCTGAAAATCTGCAATAGGACGATTAAACTGCTTGCGCTCCTGCGCGTAATTCAGGGCATGTTGATACGCAGCCCTGGCAATTCCAAGAGCGATACTTGCTGTCATCGGCCTACTCATATCCAGAGTCTTCATTGCAATTTTAAACCCCTCTCCTTCTGAGCCGATAAGATTGCCCGCCGGCACTCTAACATTATCAAAAGTAAGCGCCACTGTGTTCGAACATCGCTGACCCATTTTGTCCTCATGTTCACCCCGCGAAATGCCTTCTGCATCTCCTGGAACAACCAGACAACAAATACCGGCATGTTTTCTGTCAGGATCAAGAGTACCAAACACGGTATACTGATCGGCAACTCCACCGTTTGTGATCCACTGCTTTTGCCCGTTAATTATGTAATAATCACCATCTTTAACTATCTTGGTTCTTATACCAGCTGCGTCAGAGCCTGCCCCGGGTTCAGTCAGGCAAAATGATGCTAGCTTGCCATGTTCTGCTATCGGTTTTATAAACTTCTCTTTCTGCTCCGCTGTACCGGCAAGCAAAATAGGGATAAGCGCGAGATCATTCACTACCATTGATGTAGTCATACCGGCACAACCACTGGCTAGCTCTTCTATCACTAAACAGGCATCAAAGACACTGAGACCGGAGCCCCCCAACTCAGAATCCACACAAAGATTTAATAGCCCAATTGAATGGGCTTTTTTTAAAATCTCCAGAGGCAACTCGGCCAGTTTATCATAATGAGCGGCCTGGGGCGCCATCTGCTCCTGTGCGAATTTTCCAGCTTCATTACGCAGAGCTATTTGTTCCTCACTGAGATTCAGAAAATTGGTAGACATCAACAGGTTTTCCCAATGATTTATCCTCACATAAGAAGGTTATCCCGCAAAACAAGAGGGATCAACTAATTACTGGCCTGCAATAACGAAACAAACAGCAGCCTTAACCACCACAATATTAAGGACAGATGTTAAGCTTAACCGCCTATAGAAACCACAGGCTTATGCCCCGATAAAATCCGCAAAAGTGTAAATACACACTACTCCGTGAATAGCCACCAGCACATACGTCTAAAATATATACTTATTTTGTTTTCGACACACTAAAAGCTACAGGCTGAAACTTAAATCAACAGCCCACTCTGCGTATAAAGGTACGACCCCCCTCAAGTACCTGAATAAACCGAAGTTATAGTTATATCAGCCTGCCCGTGTCCCGACTACCTTTCCAGACACTTCTTTTTCAACCGCACCGGCTAATCCAGTTGAGGCAGAAGCGCCCAGGGCCTCTGAAAGCTTAGCTGCAGCTTCACTAATATACGGCATCACACTATCAATCTTAGCCCTGTACTGCGGGATCATTACCTCAATTGCTCCAATTACATTGTTGTTGTTCCCGCGAATCACTCGGGCAATAGTGACAACATCAGCTTCCAGAGCAGCGCGATCAACAATTTGTCCGCTGTTTCGCAGTTCATTTAACTGGCTTTTAATAGCAGCATCCTGAGGAGTGTTCCCTGCCAAAAGCTCACTCAAAACTGCATCAGGAAGCTGAGCGGTTAACAGCCTTCCAGCAGCACTTAATTTAGCAGGAATAGAAACCGCTATCCTCGGAGCGACTTTAACTGGCCTCTTTGATTCGATACTTAGTGGATACTGAATTTCCTGATTTCTAAGCACAGCAAGACTTACTGTCTCACCTATCTCCTCGCTTAACTGCCTTAAAACCGGTTCGGCACGCTGAACCAGAGTATTCTGCTTAATGTATGCCTGTCCTAACTGAAGGGATTTCACCCCGAGCCTATAATCTTCTGTGTCCCTATTCTGCTCTACAAAACCACGTAGCTCAAGCGTCGCCAGCAGTCTAAAAACATTGTTTTTATGAAGTTTCAGACGCTTTGAAAGCTCTGTCACTCCAACTTCACCATTAGCTTTTGCCAACTCTTCTAAAACATCGATTGCGTGTGAAACTGACTGAATCATATAATTTGCCTTTTCGCGCTTCACCATGACTATTCTGATCCTATTTAAAATAAATCCCAAAAAAGTTTATCCTGCTCTCCACTCTAGCGCTAATGTCCCTGTGAACCACCTAAACAGAGACTAAAACCGAAGACTATAAAAAACCGAGAGCATGAATACCAGCAACTGCAAAAAACCCATAAAACTACACCTACGACGCGCCTTGCATCAATAATAGTGTTTGATTGCAAGAACCTTTCAGTTTTATAACAATAAGGTAGCTAAAAGGCAATGTAGTTTTATTTTCAAATAAACGGTGTGTTTTCAACCAGATATGGGCCTTCGCGATCGCCAGCTGCTACTTATAATGACAGAGTAATTAACTATAGCGGGTACTTCTATTAAACGGTTACCCAGTACGCAAATTTTTCACGATTTTTCGGTTTAACAAACTTAATAAAGGGAATCAGCAATCCTTCCTGCAGGCTGCAAACTGACTTCACTTGAATCCCCCCGGAACAAAACTTTTACCAGGGTACCAGCAGCCCCCTCAACATTGCCCTGATTAAATGGAACTATTTTGTAGAGATACAGCTCACCTGGTTTTACTTGCTTATCGGTATACTCAAAGTGAATAAGCTGATCTAATGGCTTTAATTTTCGTGCAGAACCGCCTTGTGCAAGCACCTTCTTACGTCTTTGACTGAGCTCCTCTAAATGCGTATCTGGAATAACCGCCAACAGATGTTCTTTCTTTACAGCAGGGCTATCCTCCCTTTTAGATTTGCTTATTTCTGTCTTGTAAATTTTATAGCCATCAATTGACCTGAGATCTTTACCCCGCAAATCACTAGAGGGTGCCTCCCACCTAAAAGAAACGCCATCAAGGGAGGCTGAAACCTGCAAATTTTCTACCGGCATCGGACTAAAATATTCAGGCGCAAGTGGAGGCCCATACTTGCCACAAGCCACCAACAACAGACAGAACAAAACAGTTAAGGGTTTAATTATTATACTCATAAGTTCAATAATGCTAATATATACAAAGTATCAAAGAGTTATCATAGCAGTTTCAAGACCAGCACGGCAAATATAAATAAGCTGTACAAACCAGCTATATATATGAAAAATTAGGAAGTATGAACATATTACACTTGGGAGGTTTCAGGCCAGTTGTACAGACAATAGCTTCCGGACAAGCAGCTCGTGGACACCGTGTTCAGGCGGCTCTGTTGTCTTCGAGAAGTGGTATTTTTCAGCTCCAAATCGGAGATATAGGGCCCTTGAAAGATTATATTGACGCTGGCTTTTACGATGTAATTCATGTTCACTCGCTTCATCTGATCAGGCGCACTGAACCAGGAGATTTACTCAAAGAGTTGTTAATTTCTTCTGCCCAAAAAGGTGTGGCTATATTCTACAGTATATATCGCGAAGATTGTATGTTGCTTCAAGATTCTTTGAGCGCCCTTAATGAAATAAACACCTATGGCAAACTAATGCTACTTCCATCCAGCAGTGATTACTATCTTTCACCGCTTGAGGATATACGCACGTCATTTATGCCAGTCCCAATTGATTTATCTGCTGTTGGCCCCGCACGGGGCTTTGAACCTGAGTCACATTCACTCTCTGTTCTGCATATCCCCATTTACGTAAGCAGTAAGGACACTGAAACAATAGATCTGGTCTGCAAGAGACTGCAGGAACGCGGCCGAAAATTCAACTTTAACATCATAAATCCATCAGACATAACCAACCTCGCCGAATTCAGAAAATTTATTCGCGAAGCCGATCTAGTGATTGAAAGCCTATCATATGCTGGCTTTGGTATAGTTGCAGTCGAGGCGATGGCACACGGCAAAACTGTCATCTCCGGCAATGATGTTAAGCTGAGACATGCCTTCGGACCGCTTGCGCTCTGCCCTGTAATTGACAGTACCAAGGGTGATTTTGAAGAAATGCTTGATTCTATTATAAGGGAACCAAAGTGCCTTCGTGACCTAGGAACGCGTTCAAGAACATATATTGACTCATATCACGACGCCGAACTGGTGGTCGCAGATACTCTCAGTTTGTACAATAGTTATACCTCTCCTTCCCCAGTCAGGGCAGGGTAAACGTCGGGCGCAGTTAAATTTAATATTAGTAACTAACCGTTGGTATCGACAAAGCCTTTTAGTCTTTTACTACGACTGGGATGTCGCAACTTTCTTAGCGCCTTGGCCTCAATCTGCCGAATGCGCTCACGAGTTACGTCAAAGTTTTGGCCAACCTCTTCAAGAGTATGATCGCTCTTTTCCCCGATACCGAAGCGCATCCTTAAAACTTTTTCTTCCCGCGGCGTAAGCGTAGCCAGTACTTTACGAGTCTGCTCCTGCAAGTTCATATTAACTACAGCATTTGCCGGTGAAATCGCCCGTTTGTCTTCAATAAAATCACCTAAATGAGAGTCCTCCTCCTCACCAATCGGTGTTTCCAGAGAAATTGGTTCTTTTGCAATCTTTAGAACTTTCCTGACCTTATCTATTGGTATCTCCATTTTTTCTGCAATTTCTTCCGGAGTCGGCTCTCTTCCAAGTTCCTGCACCAGGTAACGGGAAGTTCTCACAAGTTTATTGATGGTTTCGATCATGTGAACCGGAATACGGATAATTCTGGCCTGATCAGCTATTGCACGGGTAATAGCCTGTCTTATCCACCAGGTTGCGTAAGTAGAGAATTTGTAGCCCCTCTGATACTCAAACTTATCTACCGCCTTCATCAGACCGATATTGCCTTCCTGAATAAGATCCAGGAACTGCAGGCCCCTGTTGGTGTATTTTTTAGCAATTGATACAACCAGACGCAGATTAGCCTCAACCAGTTCTTGTTTGGCTTCATAAGCCCTCAATTCCCCGTCCTTCAAAATCTTAACTGATTCTTCAAACTCTTCCAGTGACATAAGGGTTCTATTAATAATGTCTTCCCGGGTTTGAGCAATCTGGCTCAGGCTTGCACCAAGTTCACGCGCCCGCTCTGCCTTAAGCTTAAAACGTCGACAAACGCGCTTAAATTCCAGTTGATTGTCTGATGTTAGTTCGGGGATAGCATCAAGAAGCTCATCTGGTTCACGCCCAAGTTCTCTGGCATAAGTCTGAAGTTGTTTTGCTGCACTGCGATACTCTGAGTAAACCTTCTTAATCTGGTCAGACATGCGCATGAACTGCTTCTGATTCAGATTAAGCTTCTCAATTTTTGCAGCATTTCGCGAGAGCAATTTATTATATTTACGCTCCAACTCCGCTTGAATTTTTTTCCTCCCCCGACGAGCAGCTTGCAAATCAGCAAAAAGCTTCTGGGTATCTCTTAGTGCCTTACGATATGTTGCTGCTTTCTTCAAAAATTTCTTTCTTTGATTTTCTTCTTCCTCATCAACCGTTAAGGTTGGTTCAGCATCTTCCACTGCTTCATCGTCAGTCTCTTCTTTATCTTCCAAATTTTCCTCGCTTTCTTCTTCAGCAAACAGATCGCGCATGCGGATTTCTTTATTTTTGGCCTTCTGAAAAAGGTCAACTACATACTGAAGTGATAGCGGCTGTCGCACCACTTGCTCGTGCGCAGAGATCTCACCGGCTTCGATTTTTTTTGCGATCTCAACCTCCCCTTCTCGGGTAAGCAGGCTAACATTACCCATCTCTCTTAGGTACATTCTGACTGGATCGGTGCTCTTCCCTAAAGAGGCATCAACAGCAGAAGCGGGCTTTGATGAGATGCTGCTATCAAAATCCTGCAGCTCCCCACTACTACGATCAACTACATCAATGTCATGCTCGCCGAAAATCGATATAACCTCTTCCAACTGATCTTCAGAGACCATATCATCCGAAAAGGCTTCACTAAGGTCTTCAACCGTAACATACCCCTTCTCGCGGGCCTCATCTATAAGGCGCGTAACTTCTTCCTGATTATCCCCGATCGATTTAAGCTTTGAGAGGGCTGCCGGTTTTGCCGATTTGCGGGCAGGCTTGCCGTTTTTCTTGCCTTCCCGCATCGCTTCAAGCTTCTTTTTCGAAACGAGCCGCCTGATTTTTCGCTTGCGCGCAAGCTTACGTTCTGCGCTGTCTTTACTCTTGAGAGGAGGCCTTCCCGGCCCCCTTTTGGATCCGCCCTTACCAGCAGCTGACTCAGTGCTCGCACGCCCCTTCCTGGCGGATGACCTGGCCAGTTTCGTACTTGCTGATTTTTTTGTCTTCGTAGAGCGTTTCTTTTTAGCAGTAGTACGTGACTTTTCTGTTTTCCCGGCAGACTTTTTTCTGCGCGCAGCAGCTTTTTTCCCTGTTGTTTTCTTCACTGAGCCTGCTTTCTTAGCTGTCTTCTTTTTTGAAGTTTTTCTCTTTACAGTTGTTTTTCTTTTCTTTACGGCCACTTACTTCTCCCGATCATAAAAGCAGCTGAAAGTAAACCAAATTATCAGTTTACCGGCTTAATAAAGCTTTAGCCAGACCTAACAGCCAATTTTATTAACAATATATAAATGGTGATTACAGACTATGTTATGCAACGGATTCAATACTGTGCAACTTTTATCAAAAGCTACATTTTAGTCATAACCTATTAAAATGTCAAGCTTTTCACTTAAAAGCTAGATTGCCTGCATTTTACAGGTAAGCGCAACTTTCTCCTCCACCAGCCTTTTTTTCTCTTCCTCACTCTCACAATCTCTAATCTGCGCATCAATTCGCGTAATGTCTTCCCTGGCAAGCATTTTCTTTATACTGCGGGTACACTCCCTAAAGGCCCGCTCAAAGTCAACTTCCGGATCGCTGGCCATCTGATATGCCTCTTTCCAAAGTCTTATCCACGACTCCCCAAACTCTGCCAGAAGTTCAAGCAGGCATTCCTTCTTCTGGCTATCACTGCTGCTGCTATCCATAACCTGGTAAAGCCCTTCGATAAATAAGCGTGTACTTCCATGAATTCCACGTAACAGCTCCGAATCACTTAAAATTCGCTCTGGCAAACTATCTTTTAAAACCATTGCAGAACGTAAAAGTTCGCGATCTACCCTTGGCAAATCAAGGACTGAAACAACCCCATTAATTTCACCTGCCTGTTCTTCCTCACTCTCGACTTGGGCGAACTCACTCTTATTAACAACTCCGAGCTTTCCTATAAGGCTTTTAAAGTCTTTCGGATCAACAAGCAGGCGAAAAGCTGCGCGTTTTATAAGCTCATCACGCTCAATACTGTTAGTCACATCCCCTAGTTCTGCAGCTATACTTTCACATAATTTACCTTTAGTAGCTGCCCCAAGCTCTTTTACATCAGTTACATTAAAAGACATTAGATAATTATCGATTAAGCAATCCAGCAGCGAATGGCGTTCTAGCGAGTTTAAAAAGGTCTCTGTTTGTGCGCCCTGACTGGCAGCCAAATCATCTGGATCTAACCCGGCAGGCAAAAAAACAGCTTTTGCGTCAAGCCCAGAGTTGCGAAAAGAAACAAAGCTTTTCCCGGCAGCTTCACGTCCAGCACGGTCACCATCAAAAAGCACCGTAACACTTCTTACAAGTGTAGAGAGTCGCTTAACATGCTTTTCAGTTAAAGCAGTTCCACAGGTAGCCACAACATTCTTTATCCCAACCTGCCAGAGGGCAATCACGTCCATATATCCTTCTACAATATATGCACTTTGAGTCTGACGTATCGAACTCAGAGCCTGTGGTAATCCATAAAGAATGTTACTTTTACTATAAGCCGCTGTCTCAGAAGAGTTAAGATACTTTGGAAGCCTTTCCAGCTTATCGGCGTCAAAGAGAACAGGGATAATCCGACCTCCAAAACCAGCTATCCGTCGCTTATCAAGCCAGATTGGAAATATAATTCTTCCTCTAAAATAATCGTATAACCTGCCATCATCACGCCTGCGCGCCAGTCCTGCTTGAACCATAAGATCATCTGATACGTCCAGTGAGCGCATATAAGAAACAAGGCCCTCCCAGCTATCCGGCGCGAAACCGAGCCTAAACGTATTTACAGCTTCTCTACCAAGGCGTCTCTTGCGGTAGTAATCTATTACTTCATCCGGCGCTTTTTTTAGTTGCTCTCGAAAATAACGGTAAGCCAACATATTAAGGCTGTATATCTTATTGCGTCCGGCAAAATTACGATCTTTTAAATACTCCCCCTCTCTTTTAACCTCAATTCCGAAACGACTAGCCAGCTCCTCAACTGCCTCCGGAAACGATACGCCTTTTACCTCCATTACATAACTGATGATGTTACCGGACGCACCACAACCAAAGCAGTGATAATAGTTATCATCAACTCTTACGTGAAATGATGGCGTTTTTTCCTGGTGAAAAGGACAGAGCCCGACATAGTTTCGCCCCTGCCTCTTTAAGGACACGTTTTCACCAATGACTTCGAGTATGTCAGCTTTATCTCTTATCTGATTTATTGTTTCTTGTGAAATCATTGACCAATACTGAGAGTGCTGGAAGCTACGCTATTTCCAATTCCAATAATAATTTTATATTGTCTTATCGCGAATGTCACGCAAGAAGGCTTACGCTATCATAGCTTAGTCATCGTATTGTATTGTGATTTCAAGGATCTCATATTCCCGCACTCCTGCTGGTAAACGTATAGAAGCAACGTCACCAACGCTCTTCCCAATCAACGCTTTTCCCAGCGGCGACTCCAGCGATATCAAACCTCTGTCAGCGTCAGACTCATCTGCACCTACGATAGTGAGGGTTTTCTCTTCAGCGCTATCGAGATCCTCTACCCTTACTGTCACACCAAAAACAACCCTGGAAAGATCTTTGATAGAGCGTGGATCAATTATCTCTGCCATCGACAGTTTATTCTCCAAGTCTCTTATCTTAGCTTCTACCATGCCAGATTTTTCTTTTGCGGCATCGTAATCAGCATTTTCAGAGAGATCACCATGTCCACGTGCGATCTCAATGGCCTTTGCCAACTCAGGACGCATAGCCTTAAGAGTCTGTAACTCTTTTCTGAGGGCATCATAGCCACGCGGAGTAATTGGTCTTTTCATTAGTTTCTACCCAGGAAATTAATAGTTAACCGCAAAAGAGTTCTGTTTACTTCTCTCAAGAATTTCCCAATAACGTCTGACGCACATTTTTGCAAGAGCCTTCATTGAATCAATTAACTTAAGTTTAACTTTTCCAAGCCCAGCAACAACTGAAAAATCTGTACAGCCAATCAGAGCAGTCTCAATTCCTCTGGCTACAATGGCATCTTGAAGATCCTCCCACATACTTACAATCTGCTGATGTTCACCAGGATCGCGAAGACCAACAATACAGTCGGTAACCACTTTCTGCCACTCAGGCAACCAGACTACTTCCACTCCCTTTTGTGTCAATTTGTCCTGATAGAGATTGGATTTAACAGTTGCTTCTGTTGCAAGCAGCACTACTTGCTTATCCTCTGGCGCAAGTTCATCCAAGGTGGCATCAAGTATACTAAAAAGAGGGATGTTTAATTGTTCCTTAAGAAAATCAAAATACTTATGTACAGTATTACAAGCGATTACAGCAAAAGTTGCGCCACCATCTTCGAGGCGCTTTAACCCCTCGAGTAAATCGTGAACTATCACTTCTTGATCACATTCACGATCTGCATAAAAGCACACCGGCTGTGACGAGATTAAAATCGGAGGATAGTCATGATCATACACTGCACCATAAAGCTTTTGACTGTAATTTATAATAGAATCAACAAACGGCCCGGTAACCTTAGGCCCAATACCTGACAAAACTCCAATTACAGGTTTATTCAGAGACTTATTCATTAAAACAACTATCAACCATATTTGTTTGAAGAGAGATAATGCCTATTATTTTAGAAAGAGGTTATAGACAGTTTCCGTTAAACCGCTGAATGCATTGGCTAGGGAATTGACCCAATCCGGCTCCACTCCTTTCATTTGAGTAAAAGTAATGGCAAGAGGAAGGAACATGACAATCATGGTGAGGAGCAGAAAAATGGTCCATCCTATATGGGGAGCCTTTTTCTGTAAAGTGGCAGCAGTCGCCAAGGCTCTTCGAGAAGACCTTGCTGCACGAGTGGAAACGCTGGAACGGGGAGCAATATCCTCATCCGACTCTTCTAAAGCTGAATCAAACTCACCTGAATCACCGCTGTCGGCTAGTGCGAGTGCTCCTGTCTGGCCTGAATCTTCATCAATAAGCTCCAGGGATTCCGTTCCGCCATGTTCACTGGAAGCAGCAATTTCCATAAGGGCTCCCGTATCATCAGAGGAGGAGTCGTAAAATTCAATGGTTCCTGAGTCATCTGCACTTAAACTAGGTGCTTCCAAAGTAGGAATGGCTTCTTCTTCGGAGCCAGTATCGCTAGAGATTATCAAGTCTCCTGAAGAGCCTAAAGACAGCTCATCATCCCCACTGTCCATAAAATCACTGATATTCAGCACCGTATCATCGGCACTGCTGTCTTCAATCAGAAGCTCATCGCTGGATTCAGGGATTTCCAAATCCTGGTCGGATTCAGTTAAAATAATAGTAGGCTCCGTATTGCGCCCTTGCTTAAGTTTCATTACATCCGAGCGTTTGAACTTCATGGTCATTCCATCCCGAAAGCCCCGAAGTTCACCCTGGGAAATCAGCTTAGCCAGCTCCTGCTCATCAATCATAAGCTCATCCAACACTTCCTCATGGGTGAGAAAATCAGATGCCATAGCCAACTCTCCTTTAATTCAAAAAAGAATATATTGCTAAAAATTGTTATTTATAAAGAAAGAAACTAACGCTTATTCACTTTTATTTGAATTTCCCTTACACTGGGTTTCTGCCTCTTAAAGAAATCCAGCTGGAGGTCGTATTTCACATTCCGCACATCTAGCAAATTCATAACACCACGGTTATTTACCCCATACACAGCCAGTTTTTGTCCATTTGTATCAAAAACATAAATAACATCCTGTTTTTCAGCATTGATATTGCCATTAATAGCCATAATCCCTTGGCTATATGCGCCTGTTTCTCCTTGAACAGGCTGGCTAAACTGGATAAAACCCCAAACCACAAGGCCAAAGATTACACCTGAAAAGAAACCTGTCCAATATTTCCCAACTTTGTTTTCCATTTTTCATCTTCCTTTATTTCTTCTCAAATTATTATTTTTTTCTAACACTTTCCCTTTTGAATCTATCAAAGTCGCAAACGGGATTACTGTTTTTTTAAAGCCGCCTTCACCTTCTTAATGGAATTGAAGGTATATTTATTATAGTAGTCCAGACGCAGATCATATTTTATATTCCGAACATCCAGAAGATCCAAATATCCACGATAAAAGCGATACACCGCCATTCGTTTAGTGGTAGTATTCATAACATAGATATAATCATACTGGTGATTGTTCATATTTCCACTAAGCAGCAAAAACTGGTTACCTTGTCCCTGGGCATAGGATCGAGTAAAATGAGAAGAAGCCAGGCCAACTCCTAAAACAATGAAAAAACCTAAAAGAAAACCTTGAAACCAGTCTTTAGACATGTTTGGACTCCTTTAAAACTTTCATTATACTCATCAATAATTTTTGGTAAAAAACTTGCTCACCTCAAAGACTGAAAAAGTTTTTCTATCTTCAACCAAATTTTAATTTAATTATATCACCTTTTCCAAAAAAGTCCAATCTTTTTCTTTATCTTTATCTTTTTTTTCACTTTTATATAATATTTTCTAATAAAATC
>RFHI01000093.1 GCA_003696425.1 Candidatus Dadabacteria bacterium
AGCAATAGCTATTATTGCTATTACAACTACAAGCTCTATGAGCGTAAATCCCTGGCTATGAAGATTTTTCAGGTCCAGTTGCGTATTTAAGCTGCCTCCTTTGTTTCTGTAAATTTCTGAAAGACTCATATTACAGCCCCTCGCTGTAACTCTACTTAATGATAAATAAGAACATTCCGGCAAGGGCTGTCTTTTAAACTGCGGTTATGCTTTTAGGGGCCAACACCGACTTCATCATAATTGACACCTTGCCCGCCTGGAACGCCATCTGCGCCATAGCTTATAATCTTATAAGTGCGCCCGTTATTTTCAGTGCGGTAAACGAACTTATTCCCCCAACCATCCTTTAATGCTTCTTCATCATTAAGAGGCGGTATACACCCGGGACCCGTTACCTCATTGCAGCGCACGAGATCTTCCAGAGTATTGGGCAGTTGATTGTTCATTAGTCTGTACTGTTCAATTGCGCTGGCAATTTGTTTTATTTTAAGTTTTGTAATTGATTTTTTGGCCTTGTCGCCGCTGCCAGTAATGCGGCTCAAAAGAAAAGTCATTAATAAAGACAAGATTACCAGCACTACAATAATTTCGACCAAAGTAAGTCCGGACTCGGATTTGATTAATCTGCTCTTCATATAAAGCTCCAGATACGGGTAGAAACAGTCTACCCCCCGATAATATCTATTAAATCAGCCATCGGCAAGAGCACCGAAATCACTATAAAAAGGACAATTAACCCGACAACTATTATCATTAGCGGTTCCAAAAGCGTCGTAAGTCCGGAGAGAGTGGCGTTAACTTCTTTTTCGTAAGCTTCCCCGGCCTTTTGAAGCATAGATTCAAGTTCTCCACTTTTTTCTCCAACAGCGACCATATGAAATAGCATATTAGGAAAGCGGCCGGATCGTTTTAATTCGCCCGCAAGACTGCGGCCTTCTCTTACCCCATCACGGGCAGTTTCCAGTGCTTCGCTGATTAGTATATTGCCGACTATATTTTTAACTATGTCCAGTCCCGCAAGCAGCCCCACTCCGCTCGAAAGTAATGTTCCGAGTGTGCGCGATATTCGAGCTGTTGCAATTTTAGTGTATAAACTGCCGAGTAAGGGAGTTTGCAGTATAACCGCGTCAATTTTGCGTCTACCGGTTTCGGTCTTGTAATATGAGCGTAGAGCAAAGACTGCTCCAACAAGAGCCAGCAGGAATAGCATCCAATAATTAGCAATAGCGTTGGAAATTCCGATAAGAATAACTGTTGGCAGTGGCAGCCTGGCTCCCTGACGTTCGAATATTTCAACTATGCTTGGCACAACTTTTACGAGTAATACCATAATAACGACTGTACAGATAATCAGCATTAGCGCCGGATAAAACATAGCGGAATAAATTTTCCGCCTGAGTTCCAGCTGATCCTCAAGGTAATCAGCCAGGTTTAAAAGTACTTTATCAAGTGTCCCGGATGCCTCGCCTGACTGAATCATATTAATATAAAGCCTGGGAAAGGATCGTGGAAATTTGGCCATTGCCTTTGCGAGTGATAAACCTTCTTCCACATTTTCACGCACGTCAGTAATGATGCGTTTTAACACCGGAGCGTCGGTTTGATCGGCCAGAGCCTGCAGAGCGCTTACTACCGGCAGCCCTGCTCCCACCAATGTTGCAAGCTGTCTCGTTGCGACTGCCAGGTCACGTGTAGATACGTGGCTGGATTTAAAGTACTGTTTTACATCTTTGGCCTTCTCCCGTGATGCCGCTACGCCTTCTTTTATCTCAGTAGGGTATATGCCACGTGCACGCAGTTTGGTGCGGGCAACTCGAATCGAATCAGCATCAATGCTGCCTTTTACTTTTTTGCCGCTGGTGCTTATGGCTACATATTCGTAAACAGGCATATCATGCTGTAATAAAAATCAGGTTATTCTTGCAGCGCCTCTTCGTGAGTAACACGAACTACTTCTTCAAGTGAAGTGATCCCACTAAGCACTTTTCTAGCCCCATCCATTCTAAGGGTTTTAAATCCGTATTTTTTAATAGCTGTGTTTTTAATTGTATTCGAATCCACACGCTGGAGGATCAGGCTTCTAAGCTCATCATTAATCAGCAGCAATTCATGTATACCACAGCGACCGGAATAACGAGTATTCTGACAATGCTCACAATCTGTTGTTCCCGGTTTGTATGCAGTCCTGGAGGATAACTGCTCAGGTTCGAGTTCAAGTTCGTAGATCTCTTCATCGGTGAGCTGATACTCTTCACGGCAGTGCACACAGAGTCGTCTTACCAGTCTTTGTGCCATCACTAACAACAAACTGGAGGAAACCAAAAATGGCTCAATCCCCATATCAATCAGGCGCGTAATTGCCCCTGCTGAGTCATTGGTATGGAGAGTTGAAAATACCAGGTGTCCGGTAAGAGAGGCTTGAATGGCTATGTCAGCAGTTTCTGCATCACGAATCTCGCCTACCATAACCACGTCCGGATCCTGTCTTAAAATAGCCCTGAGACCAGAAGCAAAAGTGAAATTAATCTTTGGATTAACCTGCATCTGCCCTATGCCTTCAAGCTGATACTCTATTGGGTCTTCAACGGTTAAAATATTAAGCTCGGGAGTGTTAATCCTCCTTAAACAGGAATACAGGGTTGTGGTCTTACCTGAACCGGTTGGTCCTGTGACCAGAATAATTCCGTTAGGCTTCCTTATGTTTCTCTCGACAATCGCCAGATTGTCTCCTTCTATTCCGAGCTGTTCCAGATCTAGGATGGTATCGCTTTTGTCAAGAAGACGCATAACCACCCGCTCTCCGAACTGGGTTGGGATAGTTGAGACACGGATATCAACGTCTTTACCTGCTATCTTAATGCCGATTCGCCCATCCTGTGGCAGGCGCTTTTCAGCAATGTTAAGACCTGCCATAACCTTAATTCTGGAAATTATAGCAGCTTGAAAAGCCTTGTCTTCGCTGGCTACATCATAGAGAACACCATCCACCCTGAAACGTACTTTTACTTTATCCTCAAACGATTCAATGTGAACGTCAGATGCGCGCTCAGAGCTAGCTTTGAATATTATTGCATTGACATAACGAATAATTGGGGCGTCGTCGTCTTCAGCATCAGTAACATCAATTTTCAGTTGGGTATGAAAGTCTTCGCTCTCCTCCGTTTTGTCTGGAGATAGACTGCTTGAGCGGTCACTCATCAAGCTGGTTCGAATAGCATTGATGGCTTTTTGAACTTCCTCCGGGGTTGTAACAATTATCTTTAACGGGCGGCCATAACACAACCTGAGTTCGTCAATAGCTTCAATATTCAAGGGGTTTGAGGTTGCCACGACAACTGTCTGATCCTCTTCGCAGTACGGTACCATTGACATCTGTCTACCCCAAGAGCCCGCTATACGGTCAAAATCCCCGCGTTTCAGCTCTCTGGGAGGAGAAGGTTCGGCGAGCTTTTCGCGATATTCAAGCCCTAAAAAGCGAGCCAGCATTTCAGGGGTTGAGCCATCCTGCTGAACTGTTTCTGCCTCTCTGGTTGCACGCGAATCTAGGGCCATTGAACTTTAAAACCTTCTTTTATTGTTCCAGCCTCCAGGGTTCTTCTCCCAGGTTCAGAATCTCATATGGTGAAAGCGCGTTCCAGGTGACCTGAGAGATGTTAAGAAATTTCATAGCTTCCGAGGGGGAGCTGAATACTCCCAGAGCGCGCAAGCGTACTTTACGAGAGCCAATATTATAGCTGTACAGATTCCCGGCCTGGAAGAAGTCAAATTTATCTTTGCTGCTTCCAGCGGGAATGACAATGCCGATAATCTTTCCATTAGCTGAGTTCTGAAAGGGAAAATCTACTGTATCTTTCAGGTTGCCAGCAGGTTCCAGAAGAATATATCTACTGCCCTGTTTAATAGTTGTAGGCTTTAAAGCAGCTAGTGGGGGAGCGGCGTCTTCCCTGGAGGTGATAGCTCCTGTGCTGGAGTTCTTAAATTCGGGTTTTATATGTAATTCTATTGGTGGTCGACTTTTGGATGTGCCATTTGAATTTCGAGTAGCAGAGTTGGCAGACGATTTGTGCTTATCAGGTGGCAATATTGTGCTGGGTTTCTTGCCTTCGTAGATATATGAATTGGCAACACGATCAAGATTAGGGTTATTAAGCACCTCTTCGCGCCTTGGATAGATATTCTCATATTCAATTTCATTTTTGAGATTATCGCGTCTATCAAGAGAGGCTTCTCGCAGATCGAACTGATCTTTTACTATGCGGGGCGTTATAAATATCAGCAGGTTTGTCCTGCGGCGAGTATCGTTATAATTTCTGAAGAAGTGCCCAAAAAAGGGAACATCTTTTAAAAACGGGATGCCATTATCAGCTTCTGTTACATCATCTGACATAAGTCCACCAATTACCACCATTTGTCCGTCTTTACTGATAACCGAAGTTTCGCTGGTCCTGATAGTAGTTGTGGGCCCGAGATCAGAGTTGGCTGTGCCCGGGACCACATTGGAAACTTCAGTAAAGATATCAAGACTGACAGTATCATTGGAGCTTATCTGTGGCGTTATTCTAAGAGTAATACCAACATCCTGCCGGTCAATCTGATTAAATGTGTTATTAAGATTGTCAGCGCTGGTGGAAGTGCTGGCCACAAACGGCACATTCTGACCAACCACAATTTCCGCCTGCTGATTGTCTGTGGCAAGGATAGTTGGCGAACTTAGAACATTAACATTACTATTGCTGCGTGCAGCATTAAGAAGCACAGTTTGTGTCGGAATTGTGACATTTCCCGGTAGAGTAAGAGTTCCGGAGCTTGCTGCTGCTAGAGAAAAGTTTCCAATTTGAGTTGGGTCTGAGAGCAGCTGGGCAAGATTGTTGCTGAAGTTGCTGCTGGCCATCACTCCCCCGTCTTTGCCACCAGCTGAAGTGATAAAATCTGTTCCGAGATCTAATGATTCGTTAACCCCAACTTCCAGTATAAGAGCCTCTACCAGCACCTGCTTGCGTTTAATATCAAGCTGATCAAGCAGATCCTTGATTTTCATGTAAGCGGTTTTAGAAGCGTTAATAATAAGAGAATTAGTGGCCGGATCAGCAGTAATTGAAACATCTTCTCCAAGCTGGACCGATGAAGGACCTGTACTGCCCTGCTGATTCTCCCTTCTGGAGCGACCGGGGGTGCGACGTTGATCAAGCAGACGGTTAATGGTTGACTGAAACTGTCCACCGCGTTGGCGCGAGCCGCTTAAATTCAGGTTGTTGCCGCTTGAAGATCTTCCTGAGCTGGAACCCCCTACCAGACCGGAAAGTACATCTGCGAGCTCTTCGGCGTTAGCATTCTTACAACGGTAGACATAAAAACGGTTTCCAGAGAGATCTACTGGACTATCCAATTCGGAGATGATTGCCCTTATTCGGGCTGTGGTATCTTCATCAGCAACAACAATTACAGAATTAGTGCGTTCGTCCGCAATAATTTTTGGCTCTCTTGCCCTGGCTGCAACTGTATTAACAGTAGTCGCTGAGGCAGCAGAACCAGCTGCAGTATTACCGGGTCTGCCCCTGTTAAGGGTTTGTCTTAACCTTGCGCGGATTAAGTCAGAGGGTGACTGAGGGCCGCTTTTTTGATCTTTTTCACCCAGGATTTCAGTTAACTTATTAGCTATATCAGGGGCATCGGCATATTTTATCGGAATAATTGTCATCTCTCTATCTGTAAAGGGTATATCCAACGATGAGATGATCTTCATCAGGCGCACGATGTTGTCTTCAGAGTCAATAAGAATAAGAGAATTGGTGCCGGTATAGGCGTTTATAAGGCCATTAGAGGAAACAAGCGGGGCCAGAAGTTGTTTAATATCGTCAGCATTAACAAATTTAAGATTTATCAGCCTCGTAACCATTGCTGCTGTTGGATTTTTGTCATCTTCACCAGTAATGGTTGGGATTGTAGACCGCTGCGCTTCTTTGGCCGGAACAATCTTCCAGAGATTTTTACTGATTGGCACAGATGTAAAGCCTTTCAACGCCAGTACAGAATCAAGTACCTTGAGCGCTTCTTCGGAAGTAACCTTACCGGGCAGGAAGATTGAGACCTTGCCCCTTACTCTTTCATCAAGAATGTAGTTACGTTTTGTTTTTTTACTGAAGATTCTAATAATAGCCGAGATATCGGCATTTTTAACGTTAATTTCGGTTTCATCACTTGCCTGCTTGTTCTCGTTTGACTGGGCTATGGCATTTTCACCAGGGTAGCTTGCTGCCAGGAATGCAACGACAAATATACGAACAATGAATTTGATCATATTACAATCTCAAAACTATTCTACAATATAATTAAACTGCATTTCTTTTCTGTTTCGCTCAAGAACCAGAGTGAGTCTGCGTTCCTGTTTGAGTTTTTCAAACAGCTGCATTGCCTGGGTAAAATCAGCCAGGCTATTTCCGTTTACGCTCTTTAGAATATCACCGTTTTTGAGCCCTATTTTTTGAAAGAGGCTGCCGTTTTTGATGGCAAACATTCTGAGCCCAACTGCTCGCCCCTCTTTAAAGTATGGCACAGCTCGTGCTTGTGTTAACAGCAGAGGCAGATTCTCCAGGGACTTGTTAAGCTCTCCTTCGTCAATTATAAAATTATTGTCACCACTTGATGCAACACCATCTCTGAATTCAGGTTGTCCAGTGGGCAGATCGTCAAGCATTAGCACTTCTGTTTTGCCGTTGCGTTTTATTTCTACCCGGTCCGAAAAAATCGCTGTTAGCGTAGCATCTCCAAAAACACTGTCATTAATGCGGAAAATATCCTGAGCCTTTTTCTTATCATCTTGAATGATTGCATAAGAATCTTGGTCACCTGAGATATACGTACCAATTAATGTAAGCGGAGTAGCAGGCTTTGGCTGGATCCTGGGCGGCTGGTTCGTAGGGGATTTCATTGGAGGCGTGAGTGGACCAAATATGTTGCGTTTGGCAATCAGCATATAGTTTTTGGAGAATTTATCAGAACTACTACGACTTCTCAGCTTGGTAAGATCCGACATGGCTGCAAGCTCATTTGCGATTTTTTTTGTTTGCGCTGTTGTTTTTAAATAAGCTTTAAGCAGTTCAGAGACAGTCAGGACAACTAAAATCAAACTTAAAATAACAGCTGATACCACCGTTATCTGTGCTGTGCGCTCAAGGTACTCTTTTTTTAAATATCTCTTGAGGCTTGTGGTTGAAAAAGCTGATATGTCCAAAGTTTGTGTCATTGTTTTATTTATAAACTGCTTGAACTTTTAGAGTCTGATACTCAAACAGGTAAAGCACGCTTATTC
>RFHI01000094.1 GCA_003696425.1 Candidatus Dadabacteria bacterium
GGAATATTGGCTTCTTCGCTGCCCGAACCGGCAACTCGCGGCCCAACACCAGATAAAAACAATAAATTACCCACTCGTCGGGCGTGTGGGTATAATCCCATTGGTTTGGGTGCATTTTGGGCATCTATTTTTTCGTTTTTCATTTTAGTGTGTTCTTTTGAGTATTTTTACCAAAAATAATAAGAATTATGGAATATAGAAGATTAGGAAAGTCAGGATTACCCATTTCGGAATTTTCATTGGGCAGTTGGCTTACATTTGGCAAACAAATTGGCGATACTACTGCCGAAGATTTAATGAAAACAGCAGCGAAAGCAGCAGTACATATGTGCAAACTGCAAAAAGCAGGATGGAAATATGTATTCGCCTGATTGTTTCAAGCCGGTTTTTAATTTGTTCAATAGCACGCTGAACCCGCATAAAATCATTATAGCAGGCAAGGGCTTAAAAGACACCCTGCCTCCCAGGGGGCTTTTAGTTAAATTCGCGTCGACCGAATATAACTGTAGCCAGTATCAGCAGTACAGCTGCATATCCCGCAGCATAGAGGCCAGACCAAAACATGTGGCTTGCACTCAAACTGTGACCGTAGACAATCTGATTACTGACATTAAACTTTTCAAGGTTTGGGAGGGTGTATTTTAATGCTTTTAAGATCAGCGCCAGCAGGCCGGTAACACTGCCATCTTTGACAAAATAGAGAAGCGAAGTGATTGCCCGCCCTGCAAGAAAGAGCCCAAAAGTAAAGAGTCCACTAAGCATAGGGGTTACAACTATTGAGGAGAAAAAAATTGCAGCGGCGCAGATAATTACCAACTCGCAAAATATATAATAATAAGCCTGAAGCATCAGAATGTCTGCGTTACCCTGAAAAAGACCTGCAAACAGCAAGAGGCCCGCCCCCATGAATACAAGCATAACCGCTACAGTCAGCAGCATGCCGAAATATTTACCGGCCAGAAATTCCCAGCGATAAACTGGCTTGGCCAGTATGTTAAAAACGGTTTTTCTTGAAAGTTCTTTATGTAAAAGGGCAGCTCCAGCTATAACTGCATATGCGACAGAAAAGATTGAAATGCTGAAAAGGCCAAAATCTTTAATTACTTTAATTTGATCGCCAATTGTTACGGTCCCAAAAAATGTTGCTACAACTAAAAGTAGTGCAGCAAAAAATATTATTGAGTAAAGAATCTTGCTACGAATAGATTCACGGTATGTGTTAATGGCTATAGCAATTATTCTTTCATTTGGGTTGCTCATTGGTGTTTAGCCTCCTCGAACTTAACCAGTTCTACAAAGAGATCTTCAAGAGTGCCCTGCTGAAACCTGAAGGATTCTATAGCTATCCCCATAGCAAGCGCCTCGGTCAATACCTGCTCGGCTGTCTTCCTGTCCGTGAATGTTAAACGGATTAGCTTTTCCTGAATTACGCACTCAGCAGCTTTAGACTTAATATCCCTAAGGTCCCCATCAAACTCTCTTATGATCAGTTCATAGCTTCCAGACGACATCTGAGGGATGTCACGTAGCTGGTAAACACCTTTAAGCTCACCGTAAGCCATAATCGAAGCCCGGTCGCAAAGAAATTCAACATCGCTAAGAATGTGCGATGACATGAAAATTGTTGTGCCACGTTTTTTAAGCTCAACCATTAAATCAGCAAACTCTCTTCGTCCTATTGGATCAAGTCCCGAAAAAGGCTCGTCAAGAATCAGCAATTTGGGACTACCAACTATTGCTTGGGCCATCGCTACCCGCTGGGTAAGCCCTTTTGAGAGTGAACGCATGGGGGATTTGGCTCGCGCACTGACTTTCACCATCTCAAGAGCTTCCTTAATAGCTGATTGTCTGAAATCTTTTTTTATGCCTGCCAGCGTAGCATACATATCCATAATTTCCTGGACAGTCAGATGGTCATAAAAATACGGCTGCTCCGGCAGATAACCGACCGAGCGCCTGGCACTGGGATCTTTAGGATCTTTTCCGAAAATTTTTATTGAGCCTGAAGTTATAGTAGTAAGCCCAAGCAGCAGTTTGATTGTGGTGGTTTTTCCGGCACCGTTATGACCTAAAAAGCCAAATGATTCACCTTCAAAAACCTCAAGGTTAATGCCTTTTAAGGCGTGAAAGGGTTTGCCCAACCAGTCGCTTTTGTATTTATAGTGCAGGTCCTTAATTTTTATAGCAGTGCTACTGTCAGTTTTCATTGCTCTACCTCCTGAGCGTTAGTTTTTTTCAACAGTACTATGTCGCCTTGTGGATTGAGCACAAACTTATGATTCTCAGAGGCTCTTGGAATTTTGTCCAGTATTCCAGAGGTTACTAAATCCTTGAGAGCCGACGGAGCTTTGCCGCTACGGTTTTTATAAATTGCGATTGCTCTATTTAAATTTTGCAGGTTAAGTTTATCAATCGCATCTTTTAGCTTTTCGGTTAACGCTCTTTTTTCGTTGGGATCCTCTGCCCGATTCAAAAGATTCTGCAGCACCTGTACCCGAGTCCGCGGATCTTTTTTGCCAAGCTTTGCTGTAAGCTCTTTTAAAAATTCGCGTGGCGCATCGGGATGTTTCGCGGCAGCAGCAAAGTCCTTTCTGGCAGCTTCAATATCTTCTATAAAAAACATATTCGTAAAACCACGCAGATAATAATAGGGCCAGCGGGTTGGATCATGTTGAATGGCTTTATTTAACAGATTGATAGCCAGTTCAGGTCTGTTTGCTTCCCAGGAAAGCATAGTAGCACAGAACTTAAAAGCGTGTTCGGCATCGGGATCAAGTTTAGTGACTAGTTTGCACATGTGGTAAAGCCAACGGTAATTGCGATCGCCCTTAAAATGTTTCCCAAAGTAATTTATAGTATTAAACCAAAGGATATCTGCCAGCAGATTGCGATAACCAAAACTGATAATTTCAAGTCCGTGACCGTCAGGAAGGTACATAGCTTCAGCATTGCTGTCACTTACATACTCCTTAATAAGTGGTTGGCTGGTTAGCTGCAGGTAAGCAACAGCAGTAACCCCAATGGCAATAAGCAGAGTTATGGCCAGGGAAAAATTTCTTTTCAAAGTCATAGCCCTAATAACTTTATGACTGAACTTACTTCTCTATTTCTCTGTAAATTCTTTTTTTCAGATGCAGAAAGCCGGGTGTAAAACTGAATAAAATTACGCCGCAGTGAACTCTTATGCCCCCCTGCATGCAGTAGCAGTCTTGCTAGAAGCTTTACAGCCTGCAGGTGTTCACCGGCTTGCTTCAAATATACAGCCAGGTTGTTCATAACTGCTGTAGAGCAAGTGTTTATATCGTCCGGGGAACAAAACTGCTTTATAAGTGAGGCCGCAGCCTGTGGGCCGTTAAGGCGCGAACGCAGATCAGCCTGGTTAATTAGTTGAATTTCGAAGAAGTTTCGAGCGTCAGCACGTAGAGCCGGCCAGGTGTATGCAAAAGAGGAGTGCAGCAATTTAAGTCTTACAGATGTCCTTCTTAAGTACTCAGCATCAGCAAATCCGGCTTTGCCGTAATAAAGCTCAAGCAGGCCAGACGGGTTTTGCTGCGCAACTGGTCTAAAGTATTTGTTCAATAAACTATTTGGTTCAAAGGCAAAAGAGTTTTGCCCGGCCGAAGTGAAATTAACTAAACGGGCAAGATTCTCAAGGTCTGCCTCAGCAGAATCACTTATTGCTGTAGAATGCGCATGCGAGTCATAAAACAGTGCAGGTCTTCTATGTAGTAGCGTGCGTCGGAAAAAGCGGGGGAACAGGAGCGACGGTTGATAGACCAGCACAATGTCATCCCGGTAGCCTTCTATGTCGCGGATGTATTTATAGATAAACCAGCAGGCTTCTGACACAAATACTGAATTAAAATCAGCAGCACTCAAATCATACTCGGCAATTTGAGCAGGTATTTTATAGTTCTTAACTGAACTCACACCCAAAACAATAGGATTGAAGCATACGCCTAAAAAACCGACTGCAAAAACTATAGATAAAATCGATTGCAATTTATAATTTTTGACTACGGATAAGCCATAGCCAGCCAGATAGCAGGAAAGTATAACCAGGACAGAAAATAACGTAACCCATGGGTCAGGATCCCAGCGTTTAAAGAAAAGCCAGTTAAGAAAAGCGACTCCACATAAAGCACCTGCGATACGAAGATCGGCGAAGCCAAGCAATAAGAGTCCAGCTGCAGCAAGTAAGGGAAGAAACAGCGAGCTTTCAGCAGCAATTTTTCTTAGATCAGTTGTAAAATCTGACATTAAAGCTGTAAGCAAATTTGATCTTGCCTGTGTTGTGGAAGTTCGTGCAGGGCGCAAAAGACGATCTCTTTTGTCACTTAAGAAGTCAATCAGCTTTTCTGCGGTTGAAACGTAACCGCTATTTAAGGATGGAGAAGCTTTAGCCCGTATCGGTATATATGTGTAAGTAAGTAGCCCACCCATTCCAAATATTAATGCTGCCAGAATAGCCTGAGGTTTTTTTCTGGCTGCATTAAAGGTGAGTATAAAAAAGAGCAAAGCGGGAAGTGCTGCGGATACGTGGTTAGCAATTGACATTGCAGCAATAAAGCCCGAAAAGATGTAAATTCTAAAATCACCGGTTTTAATAAACCTGATATACGACCACACAAGTATAAAAGTAAGTAACGCATTTAATGTGTATGCTTCCGGAATAAGCGCCTGCTTAACTAGGGAGGGGAGTAGGAGAGTGATTATAACTGCTAATATGGAAAGAGCTGTTCTTGAAAAAGTAGATAAGCCCTTCAGTGTTGAAGTTAAGTAATAAGTAAAAAAGCAGACACATGCTAACAGCAGCACAAACACGCAGTTGGAAAATAGTGAAACCCGCCAGGCTATTGGTCCTAATGGTAAAAGGCTAAACAAATTAGCCAGCTGGCTATAAAGCGGAAAGCCGGCAGGATGTATTATATCCAGATAAAAGGCCGTAAGGATGAATTCAGCTCCATCTCGCCAGTATGTGCTGTCAGGCGCCAGAAAAACCAGCAAGGCCCAGATTGTAAAGACGATCAGGTAGAATAGCTGTTTCACAGGAACAGAATAGAACAGGCTTGATTATGCTGCAATTGGGGTTTGCTGGAGAAAAGCAGAGGTTATTAAATGCACTGCCTTTTAGCAGCAGGCTTAAGGTGACTGACATAAAAAAGCCGGACAAATTGTCCGGCTTAAGCGTCTTGGCCCTGATTTTTCTAAAAACTGTTAGCTACTAAGAAGCTCCCTGGTCTCCACCGTTAGAAGAGTTCCAGCTGTAAGTTACGCCGGTACCCTTTGAGCTGGTAGAAGTTCCGGTAAATCCTGTCGTAGTA
>RFHI01000095.1 GCA_003696425.1 Candidatus Dadabacteria bacterium
GGTCCAGGCTGTTCAATTTTTTCGGGTTTAGCCGGTTCTGCCGGTGGCGGTAGCGGCATTCTATTGCGCCCGACTTCAGTCGGGCGCTGCTTCTTGTGCCGGTTTGGTTGCGCGATATATGATTTAGCAAACACCACTGATTATCATTTTCACCACCGCAGTCTGAATCACAAAAGGCTTTTCCCCTTATAAGTTAAAACAACGCACGCTCAGTCACTGACTTGGGAGGCCCCCCTGCAATGCGCGAAGGGGAATAGAGTGAACACCGCTGTCAACCATGGGTCTCAAAGGACAGTTCCGGTTAGCGGGGGTAAACGTGGATACGTTTATGACAGTTGTCTGCCCCACGAATTTTATTATTGGCAGCTCGCAGGTTGGTTATCACTGGTTACTTAGGTGACCCTTTACCTGGAACCTGTAGTTTTAAACCGGCCCTGTTCCGTGACTGTTCGCGGTTCAGGTGTCAGCCGCAGCAGGTAAGTTATGTTCGGGTAAGAGAGTTCTTTAAAGCACTTTCAACTGGTTGCCGATATTAATATAACAGGAGGCTTTTACTTTTATTCTCAGATGCTTATAATAGTACTATAACACTGTTTGTTATATCCTAGCTTGAATGGCAACATTATGATGGTTATTAAAGATTTATGATGTCTTACAGGTGAGGTGGCGTAGTTGGGCCGGGTATGTAAAAATCCGGTTTTAAAGGCTTCCGTCGGGCATCATAATTGTGATGTAAAAAGGTTAATTCCTTTGTAAATAGTTAATCCAGGAAATATTTATGAAATCTTCGGTTAAGAATAATACAGTCCCACTGCTGGCATTACGTGAACTAGTAGTTTTTCCGCAACAGGTCGTACCCCTTTTTGTTGGTCGTGAGAAGAGTGTTCGCGCAATTGAAGAGGCGCAGAAGGAAAACAAGTACATAATGCTGGCGGCACAGAAAGATGCGCGTACAAGCAATCCAGGGCCGGATGATATTTATCGTGTCGGGACTCTCGGAGAAGTGGTGCAGTTAATCCGCCTGGCTGATGGCCCTATTAAAGTACTGGTAGAAGGCAAGACCCGTGCGGAGATTAAAGAGTACGTGCAGGAAGAAGATTACATGGTGGTCGAGGTTGAAGAGCTTGTGCCATCTACAGAGGTTTCAACTGAGCTTAAGGCCCTGATGCGTTCGGTAAACTCCACTTTTGAAAGCTACGTAAAACTCGGGAAGAAGGTAAACCCCGAGATGATTATGCAGGTGAATGCAATTGAAGATCCCAGTCGCCTGGCTGATGCAATTGTTGTACAGCTTAATATCAAACTCGAAGATAAGCAGGATCTCCTTGAAACCCTAGATCCCAAAGAGCGTTTGGAAAAGATTCTCGGGCACATGAAATCCGAGATAGAGATCTTGCAGGTAGAGAAGCGCATCAGGAGTCGCGTTAAAAAACAGATGGAGAAGACTCAGAAGGAGTACTATCTTAATGAGCAGATGCGCGCTATTCAAAAAGAGCTGGGTGAGAAGGATGATTTCCGTAACGAGATCCAGGAGCTTGAAGATAAGCTTAAAGCGAAGGACATGCCCGAGGAGGCGCGTGAGAAAACTGAAAAAGAAATTCGCAAACTCAAGATGATGTCACCGATGTCAGCAGAGGCTACGGTAGTAAGAAACTATGTAGATTGGATGCTGGCATTGCCATGGAATGAGATGTCGGAAGATCATATTGATATTGAAAAAGCACGTGAAATTCTTGAGGCTGATCATTACGGTCTGCAAAAAGTTAAAGAACGAATACTTGAATATTTAGCAGTTCAAAAGCTGGTAGGTTCTATTAAGGGGCCAATCCTATGTCTGGTGGGCCCTCCAGGTGTTGGTAAGACATCCCTTGGGCGCTCGGTTGCCAGAGCTACTGGCCGTGAGTTTGTGCGGGTAGCGCTGGGGGGCGTGCGGGATGAGGCCGAAATCCGCGGCCATCGCCGGACTTATATCGGTGCTTTACCTGGTAAGATTATTCAATCACTTAAAAAAGCTGGTAAGAGCAACCCGGTATTTCTTCTTGATGAAGTTGATAAAATGTCAACAGACTTTAGAGGAGATCCTTCTTCTGCCCTGCTAGAAGTACTGGACCCCGAGCAGAATGACAGCTTTAACGATCATTATCTTGATTGTGACTACGATCTTTCCAAGGTGATGTTTATAACTACAGCTAATACGCTCCATTCGATTCCGCAGCCTTTGATGGATCGTATGGAGATTCTCAGGCTCTCTGGTTATACCGAGCTTGAGAAGCTGGCGATAGCGAAAAAATATCTCTTTCCTAAACAGGTTAAGGAGAACGGACTCTCTCCAGAGAATGTAGAAATAGAAGACGGAGCTTATATAGAACTGATTCGGCGCTATACCCGTGAGGCAGGCGTACGTAACCTTGAAAGGGCGATTGCTACGCTTTGTCGTAAGGGTGCGGTGGAAGTCGTTGAACACGGAAAAGACCATAAAGTTGTTTTTACTGCTGAAAATATAATTAAGTATCTGGGGCAGCCAAAATTTCGTTTTGGCACCAGCGAAGAACAGAATCAGGTTGGTACCACCACTGGTTTGGCCTGGACCGAAAAGGGAGGTGAGCTTCTAATTATTGAGACAACGGTCCTGCCCGGTAAGGGACGTCTGCAGATTACCGGTAAACTGGGCGACGTAATGCAGGAATCGGCCCGTGCTGCGCTAAGCTATGTACGTTCGCGAGCTGAGCTATTGGGGCTGCCGCGCTACTTTTATGATAAAGTAGATTTGCATGTGCATGTTCCTGAGGGCGCTATACCAAAAGACGGACCTTCTGCCGGTATTACCATGGCAACTTCAATTGTGTCTGCTCTTACCGGTATTCCGGTCGATAAAGAAGTGGCCATGACCGGTGAAATTACTCTGCGCGGTAATGTGCTCCCAATTGGTGGGCTGAAAGAGAAAGCTCTGGCAGCACACAGAGGTGGTATTAAGCGGGTAATTTTCCCGAAGGAGAATGAGAACGATATTGAGGAAATTCCTGCTACTGTCAGAAAAGATCTTGAGCTGATTCCGGCTACGCATGTCGATGAGGTGCTGTTTGAAGCGCTGGTGTGTGGAAGTGCTGAGGAGTTCAGACAGTTAATTGATCGGAAAAACATGCGCGATGAAATGCTCTTTTCTGACATGAAGGTCGATTCTTCTAGTGGAGATAGCTCCGAAAAGGAAGATCAGGTCGGGATAGTTACGCACTAGCAAACTTATTACTTGAGTTACGCAAAAGTTCCTAGAGATGTTCAAGGGCGAACTCTACCCGCTTGTCCGGCGTCGGGACATCATTCATAAATGCGCTCTCAACTTTTTCGAGTCGTGGCAGTAAACCGGTTCCGTTGGCGATCTGAATATTAAGTCCCGGTCTGGCGTTTACTTCCAGTATCAGTGGGCCTAAGTCACGATCAATGACAATATCAACACCCTGGTAACCGAGTCCCGTCAGCTCGTAACAACGAGCTGCCAAAAGTAATAAATCCTGCCAGTGGGGTATTTTTAAGTCCACAATATCGTTTCCTGTGTCAGGATGTTCTTCTACTATCTGGTTCCTCCAAACTGCACCGAGGGTTTTGCCGGTTCTGATATCTATTCCGGCTCCAATCGCTCCCTGATGAAGGTTGGCTTTCCCATCTGACGTTGAAGTTGGAAGCCGTACCATTGACATCACTGGCACTCCCCGGAAAACAACTATGCGAATATCAGGAACCCCCAGAAAAGAGACATTTTCAAAGAGTGGGTCAAAGTTTACGCGGTACTCAAGCAGGGCCATGTCGGGGTGCCCCCCCAGGCTGAAAACACCACTTAATATGCGTGATATATGGTACTGCAGGTCTGATATATCAATAACCTTTCCTCCCGGTTTTCTTAAGGTGCCTTTTTTAGTCCTTTCAAGTACCAGTACACCCTCTCCACCAGAGCCTTTGGCCGGTTTAACTACAAATGAATTTAAGTCTTTAATCAAATTTTCTATAAATTTGATTTGTCCGACAGCTTTAATAACCCCATAAAGCTCCGGGACCGCAATGCCGGCTTTTGTGGCCAGCTCTTTGGTTATAAGTTTATCGTCGACGCGGGGATAATATTTTCGCTGGTTATAACGCAGGACATAATTGGCATTTCGATTGTTAATACCAAGTATTCCCTGTTTCTTAAGACCTGTAAGAAATCCAAACATACGGGCATTACCCTCTGGTTAAAGCCCTGAAGCGTCCAAGTTCCAACAGGCGATATCCTGAATAGCGCCCCAATAGAAGCGCAAGTGCAAGAACGACCAAAAGTGTTTCAGGGAACATAAAAACTATATATTGCAGTGTTTCAAGTTTAATTACGCTGTATACAATTGCTGCTACAAAAAGTGACCCGGCTCCATGTTTTAATGCTTCCCAGGCTCCCAGCTCATCCCAGACGGTCGACATTCTCTCTATAGTCATGGACATAATAACCATCGGGAAAAGTGCTACAGAGAGTCCACGCTCAATATCCATCAGATGAGTTATGAT
Source organism: Candidatus Dadabacteria bacterium (assembly GCA_003696425.1). Classification (GTDB taxonomy): domain Bacteria; phylum Bdellovibrionota_C; class UBA2361; order UBA2361; family J046; genus J046. The sequence goes on from RFHI01000095.1 coordinate 4,531, forward strand.
GCTAACCAGCATCATAAGCAGCACTACAACTGTTAAGATCGCAGCAATGCGTGGCACCAAGAGCAATTTTAAATGCTCCAGGTAACTTCGAACCAGCAGACCAACTCCAATGATAACCGTAAAAAATACTATACCCCATATTAGCTCTGTTTCGCGAAAAGCCAGTGCTATCAGTACGGGCATAAAGGTTCCAAAGGTTTTAAGGCCAATTATATTTCTTAAGATAACAACTATCAGAGCTCCAATGGGAACCATAAGTAAAATCCGGTATACGCTCTGAGTCTCAAGCGGAAGACTGAGAAGAGAAAATTTGATCAGGTTAGGATTTTTAAGGCGAGCCTCTTCCACAGCACTTAGCTCTGCCTCTTCCTGGTAGCGCTGAATACCTACATTAACCCGTGCGGAATATACTCCCTGAGTACTGAGCAGTGCATAGGGCCCCTGCCACCAGCGCAGAAAATTCTCGGGAACCGTTGTCTCACCGCTACCCGGATCAAAGGAGAGCCACTTACCATTATCAAATACTTCAAGTCTATGAACAAGTGGAGCGTCTTCAGTTAATGGAACCAGAAACACACCGTGGGCGACACGGGCAGGAATTCCTGCTTCGATAACCAGGCTTGCGGCTGTTTTGGCTTTTTTTAGCTGGTCGGGGCGTTTCCCAAGCAGCAGCTTCACATTATCTGAGGCTGGCCTCTCATTTAGATATTCAATGATTCTTCTAACAAAGCTTTCTGTATTAGCGGACTTTTCACGGGCACGGCTAATGATTTCTCTGGCAGCCTCAAGTTTGACTCCACTTAACCCCGACTCGGGCAGTTTAGGCCGTTTTAGCCGTCTCTTTTGCGGTTCCACCGGGTTTCTGTGAACAATTGCCCGGTAATAAAGCCCCTGTCTGCCATACGCCTTTCTGATGGACCAGAGTGCTTTTCTGTTCAGATTCTCTGTGTGAGTGCTGAGTCCATATCCGCGCGATATAAAACTTTCGTCCATGATAAGAAACTGATCGTAGTTTTTAGGAATAAATAGTTCAGCCATAACAGAGCGGCCCCTGGCGTTAAAAGAGATGTGCGCTTCAACAATCCAGGCCTGGCTTTCCTCATCAGGCAGAATAGGAAATCTTAGGATAAAAGCTTTATAGTAGAAAAGACTGATTGCGCAGGCAGTAAGAAAACCGGTAACCAGCAGAAGGTGCAACCTGTTCATTTTGCTTTATGCCCCATTTTGCGGTTAGTTGAGGTCTTATTTTCTGCAGCGGGTTTTTTAGCGGAAGTTTTTGGAACAGATTTTTTACTGCTTTTTTTCTTTTTTGCCGTTACATGTTCAGGAATTTTACAGCGTGGTTCGGCTGTATAAGTAACTGCTGGGTCTACAATTATATTTCCAGCTAAAAACTTTCTGCCGATTAGCATCTGATAGTCAAAATTTCTACGGTCTACTAAATTTACATCGTGCTCCATGTAGGTGTTACCAACACATATTCCAAGTCTGATAACACTTCTTTTCTGATGTTTACCTCCGTGTCGCTTTATCAGGGCGTGGCGAATTACCTCTTTTTCCAGACGTATGGTATTGCCGTAGCGGTTAACAACTACAAAGCTTACCCAATCCTGACCATTGCGTTTAAACTCAGTAATGTTGCGGGCATGCAAAGAGGAATAATCTGCACCGGTATCTAACTTAGCGTGCAGTATAAGCCGAGGGGGATAGATTTTAACTTTTTCAACCCATCCGAGGATCTCCTTTTCCTGCGCTATGAGTGGGGCGACGTTAAGAAGAATACCAGTGGTTAAGCTTAAAAGAACACAGATGCACGGAATAAATTTATCTCTCATACTATCAAGTTTAATATAGTCACACTGGATAATTTACAGCGGTTTTAAGCTGAACTACCCGTTAACAGGAATCAGTGGCGTTATTTAACCCGTAACGCATCGCTTTACCAGACAAGGCGGCATTATAATTTATTGTTGCAGTTATGGAAATTAAATGGAAACTCAGTGTATCCCCTGGAAAGCTATTGCTGTTGCTGAAAGCAGAGCGGGCTGCCAGTTAGTCTAACCATTGAAAATAACAGGATATTATTACTTAATTATTAGAAATACTGTATGTTGCAGGCAGGAGCAGTTTGAATTATATACTAATAGCTCTGTTGCAGGCAGGGTCTAAACTCAAGTATGGGCGCTTAGCTCAGTTGGTAGAGCATCAGCCTTACAAGCTGAGGGTCGCAAGTTCGAGCCTTGCAGCGCCCACCATTTTACTTATTTTGCCTTATAAGAGCTGTAAGCCATAAGAATCCAGGCAACAATAAGAAGTGTTCCTCCGACAGGGGTAAAAAGAGCGAATCTTGTAATCCCGCTTAAAACCAGAGAGAAAAGCGATCCGGAAAACAGTATCAGGCCTAAAAACATAATTTTAGAAATCACGTTTCTTTGGGGACGAGAAAAGCAGCTTGAAGGCAGGGATTGTATAACCAGCAGCCCAAGTGAATTGATGAACATATAAAAATTAGCCTTATTGTATACATTAAGCATACTTACATCCAGGCTCGCTTTAAGCAGATGAGCACCAAAGGCACCACTGATTATTGAGATTGCCATCAGTGCAGCCGATATAGATATCCACAGGCCGGGATTGTCAGTTTGCATGTCAGAACATTTTAAAGCTTTAACAAGTATAGCAGGATACGGTCTTAGAAGCTATGTGGTAATTTATTTGGCGACATATGGCTCACTCCGGTATAACATTGAGGGGGCTACAAAAAAGCAGGAGATAATCTTATGAGTTCTATGGCGATACTGTTGGTTGTTGCTGTGGCTGTAATTGGCTACGTTGTGGCTATATATAACAAGCTTGTGCAGCTGCGCGTAGCCACCTCAAATGCCTGGTCACAGATCTCGGTTCAGCTAAAGCGCCGTCACGATCTGATTCCTAATCTTGTAGAAGTGGTTAAGGGATACGCCAAGCACGAGAGTGAAACTCTGGAGAATGTGATTAAGGCCCGTAGTGGAGCTGTATCTGCTGCTGATAGTGATGATATCGCCGGTCAGATTCAGGCCGAGAATATGCTTAGTGGAGCATTGCGACAGCTATTTGCGCTCTCAGAGCAGTATCCGGAGCTAAAGGCCAACGAAAATTTTTCACAGCTTCATGAAGAACTGGTCTCTACTGAAAATAAAATCGGATTTGCACGCCAGCATTATAACGATACTGTGGCGGTCTATAATACAGCTATTGAGCAGGTCCCGGCCAATATAGTAGCTAAATTTGGTTCGTTTCCGCGTAAGGAGTTTTTTGAGCTTGATGCCTCAGAAGAAGCTGCTGTAAGAGAAGTGCCAAGGGTTTCCTTTTAATAAACCTGTTATTAATAGCCATTTCGGATGAATTATTTTTGGAGGGCTGATTGAGCATAAGCAGCGTGTTTCGTTGCCTCTGATTATTCTTATTATACTGTTAGTTACCGTATATTTTGGACTCTTCACGGTGGCGCTATTGAGGAGTGCGGATAGCAGTCAAACTATAGTATAGCGAACAAAAGTTTATCGTAAACCCCAATCAACAATTGAGAATGTTAAATCCCAATCGGGACCTGATCTTGTCTACACATCCAGCACTTACAAATCGGATAGAGAGAATAAGGAAGTTGCTTGTGTGAGTTTGCCGGGGCTAGGTTGCTTATTTCTGTTTCCCGCTGTCTGCTCCCAGCAACAGCTAATCAGCTTTTTAAGTTGAGCTCCTGAATCAGAAAATCTGAAAGACGGTAAGCTGTAAACTGAAAAGCAGAATGCAGGATGCTGAAGGCTGGGACTGATTTCTGTTTCCCGCCCCCAGTACCGCCAGGTTTAACTCACAGTCCTGCAAATGGATCAGGCGGTTCAACTACAGGAGTGTCGCCGAAGATTTTGTCCTTTTCCAGCATTCTTCTGTGGCGGCGAATTTCTTCTTCCGAGGGAAGCGGAATTCGTTTTTTCTCCTTTTTAGCCGCCTTGATAATTTTCTTGGGAGTGTAAATTAGCGTAGTGGGTTGTTGCTCTGCTTCTTCAGGTTGATGGTGTTCTTCAGAGCGTTTCTGCCGATCAATTGCGTCATATTTTTTGACCTGGTCAAATATCTCTGAGGGATTGTCAGAAATATCTATTTTTTTGCTGAGATTAAAGCGCATCTTTAAGGTAATTCGTCTGTTGGCCGCATCAAACGGTTTCTCCGGAATACGCAAATCGCGGTCAGCGCGTCCAACCACACTGGATATCTGTTCAGGCTTAATTCCGGCTTCCAGTAACAGCTTTCTCGCGGCATTGGCCCGGTCGGCCGAAAGCTCCCAGTTGGTATAACCTCTACCTGATCGTGAAAAAGGACGGGCATCGGTGTGTCCGATGATATCAATTTTGTTGGGAAGTTTCTTTATTAGCCGGCCAAGCTTTAAAAAAGCCCGCCTTGCTTCAGGAAGTATACGGGCGCTTCCCAGGGCAAACATTGAGGTTTTTTCTGTATCAATAATTTCTATATTTAAGCCATCGGCTTCAACTTTAACATCAACTATACCCAGCAGCTCTTTTAATTCAGGGCTTGCGGCAATTTCGCGGCGAATCTGTTCGGCCACCTGTTCAAAAGCTTCTTTTTGTACCTCAAGCTGAGTTTTTTGTCCCTCTGCCGGTCCGCCAGTTTTGAGTTTGTTTAATTTCGTTTCTTTTTGTATATCTTTGCCGCCCTGCATCCCCTGTACTTTTTCTTTGCCTTCGTGTTTATGTTGGTTATCTTCCTCGCCCTCGCCAGGTGCATTTTTTGTTTTGTCACCTTTATAAGGAACATAGGCGTCTTTTAAAATGCCGGCTTCACCAATCATAAGAGGTGTGCCTGAACCACTTGAGAATAAACCAGGTTTTTTAAAATACGATGCAATATTCTGCTTGGTAGCGACATCAGCGCTGTTAATCAGCCACATAACCAGGAAGAATGACATCATAGCAGTTACGAAGTCAGCATAAGCTACCTTCCAGGCGCCACCGTGATGCCCACCGTGGCCACCTTTTTTCTTTATTACTATGATCGGTTTTTCTTCAGCCATCAGCTACCCGCTGCGTTCATTAGGTTTTTTTGGCTTCTTTTATTATCTCTTCAAGCTCCTCAGCGGTTGGACGCATATCTGAGGGGATTGTCTTTCTGGCAAATTCAAGAGCTACCTGGGGTGGTGCACCACCGGCAAAGCTTACCAGCCCGGCCTGAACAGTTTTTAATATGGCTGTTTGCTCACGTACGATGTGATCCATTTTGTTGGCAAGCGGTGCTACATAACCGTACGATAGTAGAATACCAAGCATCGTACCAACCAGAGCAGCAGCTACGTGATGTCCGATCTCTGTTGGCGGGCCATCTAGATGTTGCATAGTGATAATAATACCGAGTACGGCAGCAACAATACCAAGAGCCGGGAAGGAGTCAGCCAGTCTGGTAATCTGAGTGGGCATAATCAGAGCTTCTTCATGATGGGTTTCTATCTCTGTATCTAACAATCTTTCCAGGTCAAATGCGTTAACAACGCCATCTACAAATAACCTGAGTGCTCCTGTAAATGTTTCCATCAGATGATGGTCGTGTGATGCTCGAGGATATTTTTGAAAGCGGGGGCTATTGTGCGGATCGTTAAGATCTCCTTCGATACCCAATACTCCTTCTTTCCTCATTGTATCGAAGATACTGGCCATAAGTCCCAGCAGATCCCGGTAGGTGCCAGCATCTATTCCGCTTCCTTTAATTGCTCCTATAATTGCTTTAGGAATCGCCTTTAATACGTTGCCGGGATTACCGGTAATTACAGTAAAGACACCAGAACCACCGATTACTAGCAGCTCGAATGGTTGAACCAGTACCCCAAGCGGGCCTCCCGGCCCTATAAAACCGATTAATACGCAGGCGGTAACACCTATGATTCCAACTATTACACCCATATTCCTTTCTGCCAGTTAGGAGTAGATTTCTCACAGTAAATATCGGTAATGGGGTGGAGTTACTTAAAAGAAAGAGAGGTAACGGTGTTTTATAATACCGGCTGTTATTTGCAATAATTCAATTGATAAAACCTGAAAGCCCCCGGGTCTACTGGCACAGATCCTGCTTTTATCAGGTAAAAGCGGCCACTGACGGCAAAATTAACCGTTAAATGATAAGGAAATCACCCTATGGACCCCATAACAGGATTAGTAGCAAGCAAGGCAATTCAAGAGGTTAGCAAGGCTATCCTGCCCTCAGGAGATCCGAAAGCAGCTGAAACAGCCCCGGCAGATAAAAGCAGCAGCTCAGATTTTGAGGCCTATATGCGGCAGATATTGCCTGCCTCTACAGGAAATACCGTAAACGAGGAACAGCTCTTTGCGGCTCTGATTCAGGAACGCATTACTGCCCTTAAAGGCGAAGAGGCTGGCCAAAAGTTTCAGGAGGCATTTACAAAAAACAAGCAGGCTATGCGGCGTGCTGACGGATACACGCCTGTTGAAGATGCTGCCCGCGCAGCCCTAAAGGAGATGGTTAGCCAGGAGGTTTTAACATCTGAAGAAGCCGATACGATTCATTCGCAGGCCTTTGCTGGCGCTCAACTCGATGACAATAAAGATGCCCTCTATGATGGACGCGGCGGAGAAGGTGATAATACTATTGCAATTGAAACTCTTGATGCCGCTCTTCTGGCAGCCAGAGCACTGGTTGAAAAGTACGATAGTGGCGAACTTGAGGCCGAGCTAAAACCATATGCAACTACTGTTTCTAATAAAGCACCACATGGTAGCGGTGCTGTCGGAACAGAAATTACCTCAGATAGTGTAGCAGTGGGCAGCGAACAGGTTACTGCATCTGGTGGTCATGTAGACGGACCAAACGGTTTTCTATGGAAACCGGCATCTGACAATGATGGCAAGCTGGTTGTGCTTCTTCCCGAAAGTTTTACAGGTAAGGTAGCCAGTGTGATATTAAAAAATGAGGATGATGAAAAAGTTGAAAAGGGCCGTGCCAGTGGAGTAGCTAATGGCGGCAGAGAACATTTCCGGTTTAACAGATCAGGAGAAGATTATCCCGATAATATTACGGTAGAGGTAAAGTTTAAAAACGGTAAAGTTAAAACTTTCAAAATACCCGATCCATCTAAGCGCTACGACTGACGGGTATCCTTAAGCGAGCAATGTAGTTGACACCAGCCTTCTCTCAGGCCCCCACCCAGCTTGAGAGAAGGCCGTCCTTTTTTTGGGGAGTCACCAAAAAAGGTGGGTCTAAAGCCCCGCTAAAACCAACTTTTGAAGGGATTACGTTCTCTCTAAGGCCGTAGATGTCTACGCAGACGTTTTTTCGTTTACGTAGCCGTATACGTCGACGAAATACGAAATCGTGGACGTAGACGAATTATTTAGGCCAAAGCATTTGCTCAATTCTTACTAGGAGTATTTTTGCTCCTTTATGTTTCTGAGAATCGGTAATTTTCAGAATAGCGAGAGAGTCGATGATTGTACCGCATTCGAGAGCTGAGCCGCGAGGTATCTTGAATTTATTGGCTTTATCCTTAAAACTCTTCAATTCCGGAATCATTGAAAGTTTCAACTGCAGGGCAAAACTCACGTTGAGGAAAGCTTTCGGTTTTCGAACTCAATATGCACTGGAAATCGCCCTATTTTACCAACTTGCCGCTTTACCCGAACCACAGATGAGCCCTCGATTTTGGTGACGAGGCCTTTTTTTATAATATTTTCAGTTGTAATCAAATCCAACTTGCCCGTGCCGTGTTGCTGCGGGATACTGAGAGGCGTCTAAATTACTTAGTATGATAGAGCTGGATTCATGAGCAGCGCTGTGCGGCGAGACTTAACCAGTCCTTTTGAGCTTTCTCCAATTAAAGCTATTGAGCTTAAAGCTGCGACTCTCCCTGGTGTCATCTCGTTAGCTCAAGGGATACCCTCATTTAACTCGCCGGAAGTTATAAGGGAGTTTGTTACAGAAAAGATTAAAAAGGGACTCTGCGATAAATATTCACTTACTAACGGCCTGACTGAGTTGCGTGAGGAGATCGCCATATCTCTGGAAGATGACGGGCTAATATATTCTCCTGATGATGAGATAATTATTACTGCCGGTTCAATTGAAGGTATAACAGCAGCCCTTTTTGCCTGTACTGCTCCAGGAGATGAAGTTCTTTTGCCATCTCCGAGCTATGTGTCTTATCGTGCAGCTATCCGAATGGCCGGGTGTATACCGGTTTTTGTAGAGCTTGATGAGGATAATAATTTTGACTTTGATGTTGAAAGGCTTGCGGGCAGAATTTCCAAAAAAACGCGGGTGGTTTTATTTTGCAATCCCAATAACCCGACTGGAACACTTTTTTCAGAAGATAAAATTAGGGAGCTGATCGCGCTGGCGGCAAAACACGATCTTTATATTATAACCGATGAAGTTTATAAGGATTTTTATTATAGCGATCACAAACATTTTACTCCTGCAGCAGTACCTGAGGCGCGCTCGCGCACTGTGCGAGTATGTTCGTTCTCAAAAGCCTATGCTATGACCGGCTGGAGGGTGGGGTTTTTACATTCCGATCGCGATACAGTTGGACGAATTCTTAAATATCATGATGCCATGGTTACCTGTGCTCCGGTGGCTTCGCAGTATGCTGCCATTGCAGCTTTAAAATATGGACAGGAATGCCTGCAGGAATTCCGCCGCGAATTTCAGTCAAGGAGAGATTACACGATTGAAGTACTCGATAGCCTTTCTCATGTGCTTGATTATCAGACGCCAGAAGCAGCCTATTTTGTATTTCCAAGGCTTAAGGGTACTATCCCGCTGGCCTCTGACAGTCGGACGCTCTGCGAACGTCTTTTAATTGATGCTGGCGTGGCAGTTGTCCCGGGTGTTGCTTTCGGCCCATCAGGAGAGAGCCATCTCAGAATTACTTACGGGCGCTCAAAAGAAGATCTCGAAGAGGGACTAAAACGACTTGCACAATATTTAACCGGCCAGATATCCCGCAGCCGTTCAAGTGTCGCCTTTAAAACCGATAGCAGCAGAACAGCGCTTATCCGCATGGATGGTGTTATACGAAATTTAGCTCATGGGCTTCTTTCGTTTGCTGCGCGAACATATTTGTGGCGTGCTAAGCCAGTGATAATCGGAATTGTTGGGAGTTGTGGCAAAACTGTCTACAAACGCACACTTTTTAATGCACTAAAAGACTCTTTAAATGTACGTGCAGGAATTCTTTCTTATAACACCCGTACCGGAATGCCGCTATCGATACTTAACCTTGTACCGCCAGCTAAAAATAAGAGTCTTATTCTCTTTGGTTTAAAGGTATTGTTAAAGGCATTTTTTGCTAAAGCGCAGGAAGACTTTCTGATACTCGAATACGGTGTGCGCTCAGTCGAAGATGCACGTCTGCTTTGCAGAATAGCTGTGCCGGACTATTTAATAGTTACAGGTGTAACAACCGGAGATCCGCAGCTTGATTGTGCCCAGATGGCTAATGCTGTTGAAACATTATGTGAGCAGGTCGCATCTGGCCGGATAATCTGGAATCAGGAGGATGAATATCTTAAAGAGAGGCTGGCAAAATATAGTGACAGTATCGGGTTCAGACCGTCTGAAGTCGAATCTGGTGTGGCCCCGATTGACAAGCATGGCAATTTTCCTGTCGGTCAAAGTGCCAGGGGAGCTGTGCTTGCTGCTGAGTTAATTAAAATCAAGCTTAATGATATTTACAATTCTGGGAACAAAAATAAAACAAAATAATAAGGTTATGCATTATGGATAATATATTGTAATCAAATTTAATACTGTTGATAAACTTCTAAAAGTTAGCAGGGACTTCTTATGGCCACGATCTTTCCTGTTTTAGAAAGTATTCCAGTTTTGCTAACCTATAATTGGAGTTTTAAACTGCTATGACTAGTGTCAGAATGACAAAATTAAAGTATTCTTTCAGCCAACAAGTAGGGGCCATACATTTTTTTGGCCTTATCGGCTTTGTGGTCTTTTTGATTTTAGTAGTCCTGTTTTTTAGGCAGATAGAAACAATCCAGACCAATAAAGAGCAGATACGATACCTTTATCAGAGGGTTAATAAGCTGGAGGCGAGAATGGATCGAATCGCTCCCTGATCAGCGACAGTATCCTGTCAGACTCAATTGGCCGCTGTAAATAGGCGCTAAGCGGTGAAGCTTCGGGAGAGAGTTTCTATGAGGCCAGCGCTGCTCCTTTAATCAGCTGGCCGGCAGGGATCTGATGATAAGCATCGCTTTTGTTAGCTTGAGGATAGGTTTTTTCAACTGCATCAATTTGCACAGCCTCAAGGTCTCGTATAAAGTCAGCAACATTCTGATAACGATGTGCAGGTTTTCTCTGAATTGCCTTAGTAACAATACGGTTTAATAACAGCGGGCAATCGCGCCTGAGAGCTGCAGCCGGTATAGGATCGTATTTAACCCGCATAGTCAGACTCTCCAACAGTGATTTACCCTTAAACGGGAGCTGCTGAGTTAGAAGTTCATAACAAATTACACCTAATGCGTAGATATCTGAGCGCTGATCATATTGACCGTAGGCAACATACTCAGGACTTAAATAATTCATAGTGCCAATTATTTCAGTATCAGTATGGCCATCGGTATTTGCATGGGAGGTTGCAATTCCAAAATCTGAGATCTTATACGTCCCATCCTCATGAATAAGAATATTTTCGGGCTTAATATCGCGATGTACAACTTTAGCCTTGTGAATTGCCTCAAGACCGCTTGCAAGTTGGAGCATAATATCAAGTACTTCTTCGACAGTAAATTTATAGCCGGAAGAAATTTTGTCGGCTAGCGTGCCGCCACTTATGTATTCCATAGTAAAAGCAGTAAATTCTTCATCCTGATAAAAAGCAGTGCTTTTAACCACGTTCTTATGATTTACTTTTGATGCAATTGCTACTTCATTTTTAAAACGTTCACATAATTTTTCATCGTTTGCTGCTCTGGTGGATAAAACTTTAAGGGCAACTAATTCAGCGCGATCTTCTAAATCGTTACACAGATAAACAGCTCCGGCGTTTGTAGCGCTAAGGCATTTCAGTAATTCGAAACGACCAAAAAGCAGTGTCCCCGGTTGAATATTAGCAAAAAACAGTTCGTTCATATCTCGCCTCGTTAAATACTGCACAGCCCAGCATTACTTCAATTAGATGGGCGGGCGATTTTGAAACTCCTCGTAACTGCTAAAGCAATAAGGCAAAAGGCGTGCCAAATACGCCTGCAAAACCGTTAGTAAAGGGGAACTAAACCTGTATTTCACTGATAAAATTGCATTTTGACAGGAGCAGCTACTGTTATGTCATAATATTTTGAAGATCAAATTAAGAGAAATTCGTATGGCTATCAGTAGCCTCAGTTTGTTCTTTTAACTATGAAATTTATAAACTGCTTTGCTCACATCCGGTATAAGCGCTATGTCGATGCTGGTTTGCAGTAATACCTTATCTAATCATACCCCTAAGAGACATCGCTGTTACTGGGCGATTTTGAAAGTTACGTAAAAGGTACTGCCAACCCCTTCCTGACTTTTCACACGAATATTACCTGAGAGCTTATCAAGCAATTTTTTTACGCAGGCCAGCCCTATACCCGATCCTTCAATATCTCCTGCATGTGCACGTTGGAAGGGGCGAAAAATAACTTCTATCTTATCTTTCGGTATGCCCAGGCCATTGTCTGTAAAACAAATAGTCAGTTCACGCTTATTATCAGATGGGGCCTTAGTTATTTTAAGTTGCAGCTTCCTTTCAGGGGAGCGGTATTTTAAAGCGTTTCCCACCAGATTACTGATAATCTGATATACTCTGATTCGTTCTCCCATAATATCAGGCATATCCTTATCTATAATCAGGGTGCCACCGGCTGATTTAAACTGCTCCTTAAAGTCGTTTTCAACATCTGCAAGCACACTATGCAAATTGACCGGCTCAAAGGCGCTTTCGCCAGTTGTAATGCGCGAATATTCAATTACGCTTTGCACGAGTTGCTCGAGGCGTGAGGCCGCTTTACAGATATGCTCCAGTGCTTCACGGAAATCTGCAGGCATTTCTGGCCCAAAATCCTCTTCAATCAGGTGAGCCATCCCCTTAATAGTAAAAATGGGAGCTTTAAGATCGTGAGTTACCATGTAAGTAAAATCTCTTAAGTCGCGGTTTTTTTCCTCTACCTGCTTCTGATAGCGTATTCGACCGGTAACATTCACTATAATTGATAGCGAAAATGCCAGTTGCCCATCATCGTTAAAGACCGGTACAGTACGTGATTCAGCCCACATTTCAAGTCCGCTTTTGTGATAATAGCGGAACTGGTACTCATATAATTCACCTGCTTCGGCAATTTTTAGAGCTCGTTGATAAATATCTCGATCTCTTTCATCTATTATATTAAGAAAAAAATCTCCAGTGGCTGCATAAATCTCATCAATCGCATAGCCTGTAAGCACTTCAGTATACGGACTGCAGTACGTTATCTTTCCCGCTGCGTTTCTGATTATTACTGCAGCGGCCAGATTGTCAGTGAGTATCTGGTAACGATCAATTAAAAGCTCCTGGTTTTTTTGAAGTTCACTGATTTGTTCATTTAATTCCTTGATGTGTCTTTCAATACAACTGGCCAGGCCTGTGAAAGTGTTATAGGAGCTGAGCATTTTAAGTGCCTGCTCGGGTGTTGCTTTCTCAGCACGCATTGCGGATAACATCTGCAGCGAGGCATATAGCGCAGCTCCCAGCAGTACATAAAGCACTGTTGTTAGGGAAAGGGCTGAAATGTGGACGTTATAGGTTGTTGTATAAAAGAAAATAAAGGCTGCTGTTACAATTAAAATTACAACAGGGTTTGTGATTAATTTAAAAACATCCCTGGCTGACGGATCTTTTGCCGCAGATAACTCGTTGGCTGGTTGTTTTGCAATGTAACTCACTCTAGCTAACCCGCGCTTCCGGCATACAGATCGTATTCAAGTTCGAAAGTTCGTTTAAATCCGTGTAACATATCTCTCTGGTCAGCAGGGTTTAATGAGAGACGCTCCCAGATTTCATTGATTTGATCTGAGGCATTGTTTCTAAATGCTCCAAAGCCGGAAGGGTGTCCGAGTCCTAGTGAGTGAGAAATCAGATCTGCAGCTTTAACCAGGCGTACAATCATATCAGATTCATTTTCAAGTTCTTCCCAGCTGTTATGGTGTTTTGCGATCGCTAATTTAAGCTCTCTGCTGAATTTCCAGCGCTCAGCTATTAAAAGACCTGCTTCACTGTGGTTGAACACAAAAAAATCCTGTTCTGCCTCGCAGAAAGAGATACCTTCCTGGCCAGCCCGTCTAATAATCTGAACATAATCAGGCTCAAGGCGCTGCAGCATTAAAAGCTTGCCGATGTCGTGCATAAGTCCGGCTAAAAAAGCAACCTCAGCTTTTTCAGGAATAAAGTTCTCAGCCAATGAGCGCGCAATCAGCCCGGTGGCGATATCATTGGCCCATAGCTGTGTTCTGGCAGAGTGTCTGGACGGGAAAAGATCAGAGAGGGTCGTAGCGTTTAACAAACACCGCAGTTCATTTATCCCGATTAAAGTAACAGCATCTTCGATTGTGTCAGTTGGCTTGCCACGATCAAAAAAAACGGAATTAGCGATTTTTAAAATTCTGGCTGACATAGCTTCATCTGCTTCAATAATTTCTACAAAATCCCGTGCTTCAGCATTTGGATCGGTCGATAATTGAAAGGCTTTCTGAGCAGCAGCCGGCATGGTCGGTATGCTGTGAGGTCCTACTGCACGAAGGACTGAGCTTTCGATACCACCACTTAATGATATGTCGGGCTCTTCCTGTTTGTCTGTTACTCTCTTCTTAAAAAATCCCTTAAACATCTAACTGCTCAGTCCCCGCTAATTAATCACTTCAATATCATCGGCGTCTTTTGCAGCAAATTCGGTGGTATTGACATCAAATTCGCTGGAATTATCTACTGTTGGGTCATCAATATCAGGGTCAACTGCTACCATCCCATCCTGCAATAGGGCGCTGCCACGTAATTGGAAACGGAGGATGCCGTTTCGGCTTTCCCCAAAGATGCTCTGAGAGAAGAAATATACCAGGAAGGTTTTCTTACTGTTTTTCTGCTTGTTTACTGTAGGGCCGACATCAATCTGCTGCCCATCTACTTCCAGAAAAGAAGAGTCGCTTACGTAGGTCAGCTCAGGAGGATAACGGAATTTTAGTTCAATTCCGTCAGGATGAACTTTGCTTATGTGGGTTGTCACAGTTGTTACATCACCGCGGTCTATTTGAGCCGGATTAACATCAATTGAAACTATTGCCGGACCATTAAAATTATCACTACTGCCGTCACCAACCAGCGGAAGACGATCCAAGGGACCACCGCCGCATGCTGAAATAGAGACGGCTGATAAGAAGATAATGATTATTATGATTTTTGTGCGCATAGTATTTGCCCAATATATGATTGCCCGCATGGCTAAGCTGTGTTCATAATGCCTTAAGCTGCTTTGACGGGGCGAGCAAAACCCGGTTATAAAAAGGGCTTTAAGGCAGCCAGAATACTCCAGAGAATTAGATTATGAATAGTGTAGAAAGGCATCAGAATAAGCCCGCCAAAACAGAAAATTTATCGTTTATTAGCAGGCACTTAGAGTTGACTTCTGTAAAGTCCGGCTTGTTAAGCCTGCCAGTTATTATGGCGGCATTCGTGTGTACGGCCTATCTGGTGCTGTTTGTCAAAAGCATAAGCCCGTACTGGTTTCATCCTCACTGGACTACCGATGACGGGCTTCAGCAGCTTTTTCCTTTTCATGCGGTTTATCATCCCGAGATTTTCAGGGGCGATCTGATTTATGAGGTGATGAAAGGTTACCTTGCACCGGTTCATTACTGGCTGGGCTATCTGATCACGCTCTTTACGCATTCACCGGTAATGACCGGGCACTACATTATGCTTATTCAGCTTGTGCTGGCGGGGTTGTTTACATTTTTGGCTGTTAAAAGGGTAGCTGGCTCTGCAGCCGGGTTTTTTGCATTAACCTGGCTTTTTCATACACGTTACTTAATGCAACGGATGACCGGCGGACTGCCACGTGGGTGGGCTACAGTAGTACTGAGTGCCTTTTTATATTTTATTTTAAGCCGAAATCACCGTGCTGTGCTGATTACAATATTAATAGGCTGTATGCTTCATCCGCCGGCCACATTGACCGTAGCAGTCTCTTACGGATTGTTTTTACTATTAGAAATTGTAAATAGAGAGTCCCGCTCGGAAGCCGCCAGGAGACTTAAGATATATCTGCTGCTAAGCCCCTTTTTTGCCTTTATCACACTGGCAGTTATTCACCGGCCGGATTACGTTGGACAGATGGTAACTTACAAAGAAGCTCTTAAGATGCCAGAGTTTCATAGACCTGATGGCCGTTTCCCGTTTGTGCCGCTGAGAAATCCCGTTCATGAAATCAGCTCTTTTGGATTTCATGCTTTTATTGGACGGCTTTATAATCCGGGAACATTCTGGAAAAGAGCAGCAAGGCCACTTGTTTTAGCATTATTAGTGCTTTTAGCGTTTATCGGCTGGCGTAAAAAGAGGGAAGTAATACCAAAGGAGGTCTGGATTTATGCTCTCTCTATTATGATTGTTTATTTTATGTCCAGGCTCTTGGCCTTTAAACTGTATGTGCCTGACAGGCATATACAGTTTCCCCTTGCACTCTTTTTTATTGTTGCCTTCAGTGCAGGTCTCTGGCGCGCATTTTATAGTAGTAAGGGAAGTGAAGACTATACAGACAGCTCGTTTAAATACAGCCGTTGGAGTTTAACGGCACTGGCCGCAATGGCAGTGTTTATATATATATGTTCAGGGAGTGGGCTTTATGGCAGCGCAAACTTTAACTATTCGCGTGATAAAAAGGGTGAAGTTTTTACCTGGATAAAAAATCATACTGCCGAAAGAGCGCTTATTGCTGGACATCCTACTTTTATTGATCCCGTGCAGCTATTTGGCATGCGGCGTGGCTATGCAACAACAGAAACTGCTCATCCTTTTTATAAGGGATACTACAGGGAAATTAAGCGCCGTTTAATTATATCGCTTAAGGCTCATTATGCCCGTAATTTACGCGAGCTGCTTGCAATTCTCAAGCCTGAAGGTGTAGATTATTTTGTCTTTGAGCGTGCGCGCTTTTATCCTGGGGCGCTTAAAAAGGCTCGCTATTTTCCTCCTTTAAATCAGCTGGTCAGGGAGCTTACATCCAGGCCTTATATGGAGTATGCTTATCGGGAGTTGCCTGATAAGGTGGATCTTAAGAAAGCGCCCTTTATGCCTTTTAAGGACCGCAAGGCAGCGCTTGTAGACTTAAAGGCTCTGGAAAAGTACCTGGCAGCCAGAAAAAATCCTGATGCGACGAATTAAACAAACAGTTTTTATTTTGCTCTGTTTTTTCTCAGCTCTGTACGGCATGGGAGCTGCTTACCGTGCTGAATTAACTCCATCAAATTTAAACACTTTTAGAACAGAAGGGTTTTATCATGATGGCTGGCTTGCAGCTGATGCGAGGCTTGAGTTACCTGGGCTTTTATTTAGAGGGAATCGGCTGGAGATGGTATTTAACTCCTGGCGTCCGACAGGTGCGGGAGGGGCTCAGCTTGAAATAAAAGTGTGTGGCCGGATCGTTTCGCGCCTGAATGTTGGAGAGCAACAAAAACAGGTAGCCTACCTGCGTGGAAAGTGCAGCCCGCGAATTGTGGAATTTCACACGTTAAATCCTGTTAGAGTTTCCGGAGATACACGGATACTGGGAGTGCAGTTTAAACGTATGACTGTTACATCACGTTTCGGTGTTCCCCTGCTTGATTGGAAGGCGCTGACCATTGCTGTTCTTGCTTTAATATGTCTGGGGTATCTGCTGTCACTTGTGTTTCCTGTTCAGGGTGCCGGGCTGCACATCGCTGTGGTTCCAGTGGTTTCATACTTTTTCCTGCGTACAGCTGTAAGCTCTAATGACTTATGGAATTTGTCAACGCTGTGGTTCTTTTGTGCCACGTTATTAACTGGCATGGCAGTTTCAGGCCGAATGTCTTATGCAGAGAAGCAGACCGGCCAGGGGAGCTTAAGACCATATCTCTTATCTATTATTGTGCTTGCCGGATTTTCAATCAGGTTTTATGGCATAGATTTTGGCCTGCCTGATCATTATCATCCTGATGAAGTTGCCAAGGTAAATCATGTGTTGCGGATGCTGGCCAGTGGAGATTTAAACCCGCATTACTTTTTGCACCCCTCGCTTTTACTGTATCTGACATTAATTAACAGTAAAATTTTAACATTTCTTTATCCTGCGGCAGAATTGCGCCAGACGGTGATACTGGCCGGACGGCTTGTTAGCGTGCTGGCCGGAACGTTCTCAATATATTTGACTTACCTGATTGGCAGCTATCTTTACTCGGCTCGAACAGGGCTAATTGCTGCAGCTGTTTTAGCATTTCTTCCGCTGCACGTTACCTGCAGTCGCTATATTAAAGAAGATGTATTATTAACTTTTTTTATTTTAGCCTCGCTTGCAGCCATTTTAAAGTCTGTAAAAGAGGATCGCAGAGGTTTTCTTTTTTTAGCCGGTCTGGCAGCCGGGCTTTCCATGTCAGTTAAATATTCAGGAGCTTTATGCCTGCTGATTATAGCTGCTGCACCCTGGATTCGCTCCAAATCTTTTAAGCCTGACAGAGTGTACTTAAAAGTTACAGCTTTTGCGCTTTTAATGGTACCGCTCGGTTTTATACTTGGGACTCCCTATAGCGTTCTTGACTTTTCAGGGTTCATTAAAGGGGTTTTATACGAAAAACAGCATATGCTAAAGGGACATTCGGTAGCGATTAATGCCTGGTCACAGTTTTGGATGTACCATTTGCGCCGCAGTATTCTTCCTGGAATGACATTTATAACTTCCTCTTTTGCTATGATTGCTTTTGGTTTTATTTTGTATAGAAGGCGATGGCAGGGGTTGCTGCTTATTGGTATTATTTTACTCTTTTATCTTCCGGCTGAATTTGTTAAGGCCAAACCTGCTCCGCAGCCTGAACGTTATATACTGCCAGTGCTTCCGTTTTTATCTCTTAGCGCGGCACACTTTGTTGATACTTTATGGAATGCAGGAAGAATTAAAATAGCTCTAATTATATCTGTTATGATTGTTTTCTCTCCTTGTTTTCGTTCGCTTGAGCTTGCATCGGAAATACGCGCTGATACACGTCTTAAAATGAAAAGATTTATGCAAATGCATATTCCACGTGGCTCGAAGATCCTGGTTGACTGGGAGGTTTATTCCCCTGATCTAAGCGGAGAGTATAAGCATGTAAAATACCTGGAGCGAAAAAATATTTTTAACAGCCTTACTGAAAAGCGTCTTAGAGAATCAGGCTACGACTATCTTATTCTTTCCAGTCTTTTTTATGATCGTTATTTTTCCCAGCCGGGACAAAACGCAGCTATTCGTGAGATTATCAGAGAAGTATTTAGAAAATTCCCGGTCGTTGTAGAATTTAGGCCGCGCTTTGGCACATACGGCTTTCATAATCCTGTGCTTACTCTGTTTGATTTAAAAGCCCGTAAGATCCCTGTGAAATCTGACGAATAAACTCCACGCTTTTTTTTAGGCGCTCTTCAATGTTATTAAGGTGGCGTAGATCGTGCCCCTCATTAGAAAATAGATGGTAGCTTGCCAAATTTCCATTTCGTTTCTGGGACTCAAGTTCATGCAGTTTACGGTTTATATTTAGGTGACTGTCATTTTTGCCCATAAAAACTAATAGAGGGGGCAGGTTTTTTATTGGAGTGCTAAATGCTTTTCCCCACGCAGGCGAATACTCTATCAAGCCGTCGAAATGGTTGGGAAATCTGCGAGCCGCTCTTTCAAGCAGCTCACTTCCGGCGCTAACCCCCAGCAGGAAAACTTTCTGTGCCTTAATCTGCGGCTGATTTTTAAGAGTGCTGATAAGTTTTATGATTTCAAGTTCCTGCTGAGATTTCAGCTTATTTCGCGAAATATGAGCTAATTCACTCCCGGGGCTGCCAGAAAAATTGAGTGCTACAAAGTGTACACCTGCGTGCGCAAAGTACTGAGCATATTTATGCCAACGCGGAGAGAAGCTGTCGCTCTGGCCATGAAGCCAAATAAGTACAGGTGCAGTTTTAGATTTTGCCATAAAAAGCCAGGCTCGTACTGTGTTCTTTGCAGTTTTAAGTTCAATTTTGCGGGGCTTAATCACATCTTGGGGCTTAATCTCATCAAGCCTTGCTACAGTATAATAA
>RFHI01000096.1 GCA_003696425.1 Candidatus Dadabacteria bacterium
CTTTTATATACTTTTGATTCAGCTTCTTATTTTTCGATCATAAAAGATAATGGGCTGATGCTTTTACTGAAGAGTTTTAGCCAGAGTCCTCCGGAATGGCTGAGTGTGAGCGAAGTAGCCTTTCGTTATCTAATAATTTTCCAGCTCGCAGTTTACTTTTTTGATAATTCGGCTGCACGACGAGCCTGTATCCAGGGCTTGGTTTATGCGCTACCGTGTTTATTTTTGATTCTAATATTTCAAATCCTGGGAGTTGGCTTCCCGAATCAAAACGCCTACTGGAACTTTCTTGGACGTCTTCCAGCAAGCTTAAGCGATCCGAATTCATTTGGTCTATCTTCATTTTTGGTAGCGCTGATCTTTTTTAATGAAGAGGATAAAAAGCCCTTTCAAACAGTAGTTATTCTTATTCTACTTCTTTTAGCCTGTGTCTATTCAGGCTCGCGAACACTCTGGCTGGGAGTCGTATTAATGGCAGGAATAATAGCTCTTCGTAGCTTCAAAGGCAGTCTCTATTTATTAGTGATTGCATCTGCAATATTAGTAATACCCTTATTGTATTATTTGGGCGTGTCTAATCACCTTCAAGCAGGATTTTGCACTGGCCTGCCATCAGGGTTAGAACGTCTTTGTAAAGCTATGCTGGTCGAGGATTTATCAACCACGTTTCATAGTAGAATTATATTTAACTGGATTGCTGCCCATGTGTTTTTAGAAAATCCGTTTGTTGGTATAGGCCCCGGGCGTTTTAGAGCTTTACTGCCTTATTATGCAGCCAGCTATTATCCTCAGCTCGGCATCTGGACTGATAATCCAAATAATTTTTATCTCGGTATTTTAGTAGAAACAGGGTTGATCGGGGCTGTTTTACTTACTGTTACAATTTTTAATTTTAAACTGAAAGACGCCGCCAAAAGAAGCATTTTTAAATCTTCAGCTCTGTGGACCTATGGATTATTGCTGCTAACTGGACCTCACGTTGAATTTGTAGAGGTGTCACTTTTAACGGCAATTCTTTTTGCTCAAACATTAACTTTACGGGAAACAAACCAGTTTCTTATTCATCGAAATTACACATATATTATTGGTGTAGTTATTTTATTCATTGCTGTTAATTTTAGAAACGGCAATACCTTACACGGCCTCTATCCGCCCGAGCAGACCCCTCAAAAGGACTACGTAGTCTGGACTGCTAGAAAGGCTTTATTTAAGTTGCGCTGCCGTGAAAACGCTTCGGCAAGGCTAAGCATTAGAAGTCTGGTTAATACACCCGTTAACAAAGCGCTTAAAATCTTTGTATCAACGCCACTTGAGAAGCGCACTATTGCTGTCAGCGACAAGCTGCTTCACCAGCTAAAACTAAGCTGTATACCTGCTGGCGGTGCAGTTAAACTCTCTAAACTGCCGGTCGAGATAAAACTTAAACAGGTCTGGCTTCCTGCTGTTTCAGGAACATCTTCAGATTACCGCAGGCTAGGGGTTCAGTTGGTTATTGGCTCTTTGAGTGAAATTACACCATAAAAAACGTAATAAAAACACATAGATATCTTTTTAGTACATTAATTGGCGATTTGCCGCATAACAATTAGAAGAGCCTTATTAACCCCGATAGTCCGTTAAAGTGTTATGGTGAATTCGTTGCAGACAACCCGAATACGTAAAGCAATTGCACTAGAAAAAATAGAGTGGGGTAGGGCCGTTGACATCTTAAGTAGAGAGTACTCAAGAACTGATGTTTATAAAACAGTTAAACGTTTTGTTGGAGAATTTAACAAGCCGTTTCTCTCTCTTTGGCTAAACAGGGATTTACTCCATAAGCGTTACAATAGCCTGCTCAGGGCTATCTGTACGGTACACGGCAGTGACTGGTTAAGTATCAGTCATGAACACAGGAACAGTTTGTTTAGCATAGCTTTGGAATTAAAACAAAATGTCCTATTTGAACCCGTAATAAGTAGAAATCAGGAGTCTAACTACAAGTTAACCTGCTTCCCACGTCATAATTTAAAGATTGGCAAGTTTAACTTCGTGCTTAAAAGACGCATCAGCATGGTTGTTTTTAATCTGATACTGCTATTAATGACGCTATTTGCAGCTACTGTTTTATCGGGATTACTGATGTATTCGATAGCTGTGATAATTACATTTTACGATGAACCGCATCTGCTCGGAGATGCGGCCAGACAGAATCATATCCTTCTACTGGCCTTAATGGGTATTCTTGTAGTCGTAGCAGCTCTTTTTCGGGCAACTATTTTATTTGTGCTTAGTAAAGTAAGAAACGTTATTACACAGCTATTTGCCGTTTTATCTATGCGCGCCCGCAAACAGTTATAACCCATTTAGACCTATCAGCTTTTTTGTGTTATAAGGAGGCTGATATGGCACGAATATTTGATATACCCGAATTTTACCGCTCTTCTATTATATCAGTGATAAAACAGGCCCGTCGTCTGCAGGATCACCGCAAACGGGATCTGTCTCCCTCTATTCTCGCGCTCGGGCCTGTAACTTTTAAAATTGCACGACATTTTGGCTTTTGTTTTGGTGTGGAAAATGCCATTGAAATTGCCTATCGCGCGATAAAAGAGAATCCTGGCAGGCGAATTTATCTTTTAAGTGAGATGATTCACAACCCGCACGTTAACCAGGATCTGATCTCAAGAGGTGTGAAATTTATTTATTCTTCAGATGGAACTCAGCTGGTAAATTATAATGAGCTTTCGCCGGAAGATATTGTTATTGTTCCTGCCTTTGGAACAACGGTAGAACTTTTCAGAAAGCTTAGAGAAATCGGTATAAACCCCCAACTCTACAATACAACCTGCCCCTTTGTTGAAAAGGTCTGGAAACGCGCTGCACAACTGGGCGAAAAAGGTTTTGCCGTGGTTATTCACGGAAAGCATTCACATGAAGAGACTAAAGCAACCTTTTCGCATGCGCGTCTTTCGGGAGCAAGTATGGTAATCCGAGATATAGAAGAAGCCAAGATGCTGGCATCCTTTATCCGGCTTGAGAGAGACTGGCAAGAATTTGATAATTATTTCGCCGGAAGGTATTCAGAGGATTTCGTTCCTGAAAAACACCTGCAAAAGCTCGGTGTTGTTAATCAGACCACTATGCTGGCTTCAGAGACTCATACAATCAGCAGGATTTTAAAAGAGGCTTTAAGCAGCAGGTTTGGAGAGAAGCAGTTAAGTGAACACTTCGCAGATACAAGGGATACGCTTTGTTATGCCACTTCGGAAAACCAAAATTCGATCAAAGGACTACTTGAATCAGGTGGTGATCTGGCAGTTGTTGTTGGCGGTTACAACTCATCCAATACCTCGCACCTGGTAGAGCTTCTCGAACAGAAAGTTCCTACTTATTACATAAAAGATGACAGTGAAATAATAAGTAAAAAAGAGATCCGCCATTTAGATTTACATTCAAAAAAAATTACTGTTACCGAAAATTGGCTACCAGAGAATCAGCCTGTTGAGATATTAATTACTGCCGGTGCCAGCTGCCCTGATGTGCTGGTGGATCGGGTAATAACCACAATTTCATCTTACTACGGGCTTGAGCAGCAGATTAAAGATGCACTTAGGCCGTATCAGCAGCAGTTAGAGGGCCCAGAGTGCGAGAAGCAAGCGATATCCGCAACAACTACTTGTTATTAAACAGTTTTATTTGATATCTGACTATTCAGTTAAGCTCTAATTGTGTCGATTACTGCCAGTATAGCATAGGGAGAAGTACGAGGTATTCTTAGTTACATTAGGCGGAAGCACCATGAAAAATAATCAGCAGGGATTTACTCTAATAGAGTTGATGGTTGTTATTGGCATACTTGGAATACTAGCAGCTTTGGGAATTACGACATTTAATTTCTATAAACGGGCCGCAGCATACAATGTTGCTGAACAGACAATAAGCTTTGCCAGACGCTCTATAGAGGCTGCCCTCACTAAAGACCCCGATAATCCTCCGGCCGCAGTCCCTACAACTGTACAAACAGCGCCAGGCCCGATTCAGAGCGCAGCAGCCAGTGAGTTTCTCCCCTCCTTTCAGCTTCCAAGAAACATCAGATTTCAAGTGGAGTATACCCCTGCTTGCACAAGCTCCGCCTGCACGACGGAAGTTGTTGAAGTGCGTCATTGTCTGGGAACGGAATATGTTCGTTGGGTGCGTTATGGAGACGGAGTTGACGTTCTTCAGGAGCATCTGGAGGGATATGGCTGCAACCCGTAACTCTATTTGACATTTATCACATTAACTAGATAATCTTCCTTCATATCACAGCGTTTATAATATCTAAACAGGATGGGAGCAGTCTGTGTCGGAGAAATTTGATTTATTGGGGCTTGGTAACGCTATTGTCGATATCGTCGCAGAGGTTAGTGAAAATGAGTTTTTAAAACTCGGCTTTGAGAAGGCATCTATGCGCCTGGTCGACATAGATCAACAGAAAGCACTTATTGAAAATTTCAGCGATAGGAATCTGTCGCTGAGTAGCGGCGGTTCAGTTGCAAATTCAGTGATGGTTTTTTCCGGGCTTGGAGGTAAAGCAGCGTTTAAATGTTGTATAGGGGATGATCCCTATGGGCTTCATTATGCTGCGGAACTTGAACAGAATAATATTAAACTAGGTGCGCCGATTATAGCTGGGGCGACTACAGGAACATGTTTTGTCCTGACTACTCCAGACGGCGAGAGAACTATGCGTACTTCGTTAGGGGTATCAGGCAGCTTTAGTCAGGAGCATTTAGATCCCGAGATAATTGCTAATTCCCGCTGGATATTTATTGAAGGGTATCTGCTGGCTAATGCTGACACCGGTCAACAGGCTGTAAGAAGAGCAGTGCAGCTTGCGCGTCAAAATGATACCAAAGTTGCAGTTACATGCTCAGAATCATGGGTAATAGAGTCTTTTCGTGATGAAGTAGAGTGGGTGATTGAACGTTCCGATCTGGTGTTTGCTAATGAACTTGAGGCAATGTCTCTCAGCAGAGAATCTTCCGTGGAAGCAGCCTTTCAGCGACTCTGTGAAAGTTGCACTTCTGTGGTGGTAACGATGGGGTCAAAAGGTGCGCTTGTTCAACATGGAGAGGAGAATGTGCACGTTCCGGCTTTTAAATGTAACCCTCGCGATTTAACCGGCGCTGGGGATGCTTTTGCCGGTACTTTTCTGTATGGTCTGGTAACCGGCCAGAGTGCTTATGATAGTGCTCGCGCCGGTTGTTTTATAGCTTCTAAGGTGATTGAACATTTAGGGGCACGCCTTCAAACCGGTGTAAAAGAGCTTTGGAATGAACTGAAAAACCATGAGACTGCTCATTAAGCCCCTAATGAAAAATCGTTCACCGGGGTAAAAAGTGCTGTTTGAACCTATTTAGGGAGCGTGAAATTGATTACTAATTTTGTCACCCAGGAGTTGCCCCGCAAATCAACCCCTGCCTGTCCGCCGTAGCCTTGGCGAAGGGGGCGGTAGATAGTTATTCGGTATGAGGGTCCAGGCTGTTCAATTTTTTTGGGTTTAGCCGGTTCTGCCGGTGGCGGTAGCGGCATTCTATTGCGCCGGTTTGGTTGCGCGATATTTGATTTAGCAAACACCACTGATTATCATTTTCACCATCGCAGTCTGAATCACAAAGGGCTTTTCCCCTTATAAGTTAAAACAACGCACGCTCAGCCACTGACTTGGGAGGCCTCCCTGCAATGCGCGAAGGGGAATAGAGTGAACACCGCTGTCAACCATGGGTCTCAAAGGATAGTTACAATTGTGCTCGCCATACTCCAATTCCTGCGCTTTTTTAATGCAACCTCGGCTCAAAATTGCTCTTCTTGTGACGGATTCTCATGAAGAATTGGGCTCGCGGTATTACAGGGATAACATGCTGTAATCATTAATTCCATTTGAGTAGGATTTCTTTTCGCGTTAAAATATCCTTATCAGGCTCCCATCTATTGGGCGCCTGTTTTTAAGCGTTGTTTAGTCGTTCCGCGTTTTCTTCAGGTTAACCCCTATTTTATTACTGGTTTTAGTAAGGAAAACGGCTCTCAGGCCTTAGGTATGCCTGTGTTTACAGGGGATACGCTAATGCCAAAATTATTAATCATCAGTTAGGTGAAAAGTTATGCCATCTCTTACTAAAGGACTTAAGTTAAATAAAATCGACAGTCGCAGCTATATAGTAACAGTGGTAGTTTTGCTCTCTGCGATTGGGCTGTTTTTTCTGCCTGAGCTTACCGGTATCGGGACAACCAAAAAGCAGTTGAGTAAGCCTTATATGGATATATCTTTTGAAGACTCAACAATTGACGAAGCGGTAGATTACCCCTATCGCGAAGGCCAGCCAGATCAGCTCGAAGTTTACTCTCCCGAATCTGAACAGAAAAAAGAGGATCTGCCACAAGTATCTGAAAAGTCCGAGACAGAGGCGGGGGGTGGAATCTTCAGCAGTTTTTTCAGTTCAAAAAAGAGCAGTTCGAGTGAAGAGAGCGGCCTTGAGCGTGCCTCCATTAAGCTTACTCCAACCGGTGAAAACCGTGTAAATCAGGACTGTCAGGCAAAACTTGCTAAAACTTCTGAAGTAAAAGAACCTTCACTTTTTGAGGGCGATTTAAGCTGGGATGCGATAAGAAGTAAACAGTCGATCAGAATTATCAGTAAGGCACAAAGGGAATCTTTAAGGCTGCTTGGCAGGATACCCCAAAACAGAAAGCGCTCGCGCTTTTCGTTGCAGGATTATATTAATGGGCTTTCTGCTGTTGCTTCAGGAAAGAATTTCTCCCTAACACTAAAGGAAGTTCTGGACTATCTAAGTGCACTTGAGAGACGGGTAACACTTACTATGGCGCGTGAAAACGTCCCGCGAGCTGAGATGATAGAGTGGCAAAAGATTAGCTTAAGGCCGTTAATTAATAATGCACGCAATGAAATTCTTAAGAAGCGCGTAATTAAGCCCTTTAATCCGCATTTGACCTTTTATGATGTAGTAGTTTACCAGTCACCGGATCATTATGGACGTTGGGATCCCCGTGAAAGGGCACATATTATTGCCAAAGGATATGTGATAGGCAACGAGATCAAAGAGATAGAGATGTTTCATAATAACATCTCCAAGGGTAAATTTGTTCCACGCCCGGCTGACAATAAGGGCAGGAGGAACTTTGAACTTGCTTATCAGGATGCTCGTGGTATCTGGGTATTCAGGGTAAAGAGTAAGGAAGGCGAGGTGGTTGACTATTACTACAATTTCTATAAGGGAGCTAGAAGATTCAGGTGGGGAGGACGTCAGGGTGGCTACGTGTTTATGCTGCCTTATCGGTCTGGAGACCCGCGTTTCAATAAACTATTCCTGCTGGGTGTCAAAGGACTGCGCCAGCCATCGATATTTGACGGATTTACATCAAGGGGAGCCATAGCTGTATTTTAAGGTAATGTCAGTATTTACGCCTGTCAGAATCGTAGGTAAGGTGTCACATGCATCCCGGCTTAATAGGTAACTACGGTTTAGATATACAAATTCAAGTAACAGATCGGGGTAAAATTTTGGTTTCCGGGTCAGATTGATGAATAGGCCCACAGGCTGGTTATTTGAGGTTATAAGTAATATGAAAATATTGACGGCCAGTTAAGATTAAGCAACACTGAAGCAGTTTGTGATAGTTGACGATATATAGAATAAAAGAGGAGAGCGAGACTTTGAGCAAAAGATTACATCAGCATCTTTTCCCTATTATTGATGCCATGGTAGAAGATGCACTTGAAGACCTTGAGAGCGAAGGAGAAGAGATCTCTTGCAGAAAGGGCTGTAACCATTGTTGTCATTTATTGGTGGAGGTTTCCTGGGAAGAGGCGACAGAACTTGCAAACTGGGTACTAAATTTGCCTCATTCAAGACGCGAGAGATTTTTAGGGCGTATAAGGAAAAATGCCGCCGAAGCGCGAGAACTCTTTTTAAGTGACAAAAAAGCCCACCGCTTTCTTAAACCGGCTGACGGAGAAGAAGAAATACCGGATCATATTTTTGACCGTTACTTTTATGGTAAACGTCGCCCATGCCCTTTTCTTGAGTTAGGGGCGTGTGCTGCTTATGAAGTAAGACCTACTCCCTGCCGACTTCATATGGTCACAACAGATCCTGAGCTTTGTTCAGCGGAATCGGAAGAGCAGGAGTATGAAACTCACCAGCGCTTAGAAGAGCTTCAGGAGCAGGCAACCCCGGTAATTCAGGCTGCTGAGAAGACTCACCTGTGGGGACAACTTGGAATTATGGTGGAAGCAGCTTATCAGGCACTTATAGAAAATAACCTCACGACGAAGGCCGATAATAATAACAGCGAAGTTGCTTGCGACAACGGCGATCAGAAAACCAGGGTAGCCTGAGGGCTAGCAGGATAGTTTTTCGTGCGCCAGAATAATATCCTTAAAACTGTCAAAATTTAAGCTGGCACCTCCTACAAGAGTACCAGAAACCTCTGCAACACTTAAGATGTCAGCAACATTATCAGGCTTAACACTTCCACCATATAACACTGGTGGAGGGAGAGCGTTAGCTTTATTCTGCCAGTAATCAATAATGGCGGCATGAGCCTCTTCAATTTCTCCTATGCTGGCCACCTTTCCGGTCCCAATGGCCCAAACCGGTTCGTAAGCGATCAGCAGTCCGGATGTATCAAACTCGCGGCTGGCCTCAAGCAATGGATCAAGCTGAGCCTGTAAGACCGCCAGGGTTTCACCGCTTTTACGCTGAGACAGGTTCTCACCGACGCAGAAAATTACTTTAAAAGTCTGCTGAAGTGCCCCAACTGCACGTTTTGCTGTCAATTCGTTAGACTCAAGAAACAGCCTGCGTCTCTCAGAGTGACCGACAATAGCAAAGGAACAGTTAAGATGTCGGAGCATCTCTACTGATATTTCCCCGGTATAGGCCCCGTTTTTATCCCAGTGTACATTCTGAGAGCCAATCTTAATGCCGGAAGACTCTGTTGCGTAGGTAACAGCCGGTATGTTAACTGCTGCAGGGGCAATCCAAACTTGAGCTTTGTTAAGCGACTTAGAAAAGTCAGCCAACTGGCCTGCAAGTTCAGCGCTCTGGTCGGCCCGCAGGTTCATTTTCCAGTTAGCAACTGCATAAAGTGTCCTGCCCATTGTAGTTGCAGACTCCGATCTATAATTTTTCAGCTATCAGCTTACAGGCATCAACCATTCGGGCTGAAAATCCCATTTCATTGTCGTACCAGCTTACAACCTTAACAAGGTTTCCATCAATTACCATGGTGGAAGCAGCATCAACAGTTGAAGAATTGGTATTGCCAATAAAATCAACTGATACTAGCGGCTCTTCACAAAAGCCGAGTATGCCTCGAAGTGAGTTTTCACTGGCGTTCTTAAGAGCACGGTTTACTTCTTCTGGTGAGGTTTGCTGTTCCACCAGAGCAACCATATCAACAACAGAAACATCACAGGTGGGGACTCTTATGGCAAAGCCATCTATTTTCCCCTGAAGTTCAGGGAGTACCAGGCCAACTGCTTTGGCAGCTCCGGTTGTTGTTGGAATCATTGAGAGTGCTGCTGCTCTGGCACGTCGCAAATCCTTATGTGGCAGGTCCAGAATCCGCTGATCGTTGGTATAGCTGTGTACAGTGGTCATGGCAGCACGCACAATTGTAAAATTTTCATGTACCACTTTTGCAATTGGTGCAAGGCAGTTGGTTGTACATGAAGCACAGCTCAAAACATCATGGCTGGCAGGATTGTATCCTTGATGGTTTACGCCAATAGCCATTGTGAAGTCTGCATCAGGAGAAGGTGCTGAAATAATCACTTTTTTAGCACCAGCTTTAAGATGTTCGGCAGCCTGTTCACGCTTTCTGAATACACCAGTACACTCAAGGACAATATCAACTCCAAGCTCGCGCCAGGGTAATTCAGCCGGGTTCTTAATGCTGCTTACGGCGATTTCCCGTCCATTTACCGTAAGGGATGAGTCAGAACAGGAAACCTCGCCACTGAAACGACCATGCACCGAATCATATTTCAAAAGGTGAGCCAGGGTTGATGAAGCAGTTAAATCATTAATTCCGGCTATCTCAAGATCTGCTGAACCAGCACCCGAAGCAATTAATCTTAATACATTACGACCTATTCGACCGAATCCGTTTATTCCAATTTTAAGTGCCATATTAGTCTCCTGACGGTTAAATTTTACCCCCTTAAACCAGCCACATTCTTGAAAGTGCTGCCGTGAAAGTCAATAACTTCAAGAGAACTAATGCAAACAAGACAGTCAGAGAGGGAGATAGCCCGATAGAAACAACTGGATAAAATAACAATAATGCCAAGCAGTTAGTTAATATAACTGCTTTATTCTGGTATCAACCTCTCTGACAGGTCCGCTAAGCTGGTGGTTGGTCAGCGTAATTTATAACATGTTCAAATAAGAATTTACTGCTATTCTATTTATTCAGACGCTTGCGCAGCGTTTAATAAATAGTTTCTATTAGAGAATGTATGCAAACTGAATTAACATGTTAGGTTAAACGGATATTCATTCATCTATTATTTTCTTTACGGTAATTATATATGGAAACTGGACCAGTTTTTTCTATTTTGGATTTCTACAGCATGATCTTCGGAAGTAGTCCCGTAGTTCAGGCGGTACTTGTTCTATTGATTCTTCTTTCTGTCTTTAGCTGGGCAATCACTTTTGCCAAGTATTTTCAATTAAAGAAGGCTGGAAGCGATTCTGAAGAGTTCGGCGCTATTTTCTGGGAAACCAGGAATTTTTCCCGCATTGACGATTCCTGTGAACGTTTAAGCGCCAGTCCGCTGGTAAGTCTTTTTAAATCCGGCTATCGTGAACTTGGCCACGTGTTGGAGGAAAGTAACCAGGGCAACCCTGTTGATCTTGATGCAGGTTTAAACCTGGTGGAAAGAGCTCTTAAACGGGCTGAGCTGTCTGAGGCGATTAAATTGGAGCGTGGAACTACATTTTTGGCGACAGTTGCAAGTTCAGCTCCATTCATAGGCCTTTTTGGGACTGTTTGGGGAATCATGAACGCATTTCACGGTTTAAGTAATAATCAGGCTACCACAATCCAGGCAGTGGCGCCCGGAATTTCAGAGGCACTGGTAGCTACTGCTGTTGGGCTGGCTGCAGCAATCCCTGCAGCTGTAGCATATAATTATTTTGCAGTTGCTGTACGCCACTTCAGGGAGTCTATGGATAAGTTTAGCGCTGAATTTGTTGATTTAGCACGTGCACATCTCGGTTAATAAAAAGGTAGCGTAAGGTATGGCTGGCAATAACTACGATCTCGGGGGACCGGTCGCCAATATTAATGTCACACCTCTTGTAGATGTGATGTTAGTACTGCTCGTTATTTTTATGGTTACAGCACCGATGCTGCAGCAGGGGGTTGAAGTTAATCTTCCCAAGGCTACTACGGCTCCCCTTAAGGGGGCTAACGAGCAGATTGTGCTGTCAATTGACTCAAAAGGCAATATCTACCTGGGTGCTAAAAATCGTGTTGCACTTGATAATCTTGATAAAAAACTTAATGCCATTTTTAAGGCTCGCAACGATCATGATCGCAAGGTGTATATTAAAGCCGATGCAGCGCTTCAGTACGGTAGAATCATGGAAGTAATGGGGGTGTTGCATCGTGGGGGAATAACCCAGATTGGGCTGGTGTCGGCACCTGCTGAGAAGAAAATACGGCGATAAGCGAGTCAAAAAGGGCACTTGTAGCTGCGTATAACCGGCTGTTCTGACAGGTTTTTAATGTCTGAATTACATAGCAAGAAAAGATTTCAAGATTTATACGCAGAGAAATTCAAAATAGGTGTTCTGCTATCTACTCTGCTTCATATCTCGGTGGCACTGTACATTCTGCATCAAACTGGTAATTTTAGAAAATTTGCCCCTCCAATAGTTTATTCTGTAACTCTTGAGGGAGGTAAAAAACTGGGGGGTATATCGCAAGCTCCAAAAACCAAAAAGATAATTAAGGCTCCTCCCAAAAAGGCAAAAGAACCTGTGCAGTCAAGACCCCAAGGAAAAGCGAAAGACGCAGAGGTCTCTTTAAAGTCCAAGGTCAAACCTAAGAAAACTCCACAGCCGAAGACAACTGTCAAAGCTAAAAAGCCTCTCCTTAAAAAGCCTGTAAAAAAACCTGTTGCGAAAAAAGTAACTAAAAAAAAGCGCCCTTACCCTTTAGAAGACCTCGACAAGCGCCTGCAGGAAGCGATTCAGCGCTATACAGGTGAATCAGCTAATGCTGGAGGAAGAGGTTTTGGCGCAGCACGCCTGGGGGGACGTTCGATGGGGGGTGGAGAAGTCAGGCCTCCGGAATTTTTTGCATACAAGCGGCTACTTGAAAATCATATCAAAGCGGGCTGGCGTTGGTTTGACACATCGGCTGCTCTTATTGCTCAGGTAGAGTTTAGTATTTCCAGGGACGGCCAGATAAGCGATTTAAGGATAATATCATCCTCGGGAAACAGTAATTTTGATCAATCAGTTCTTCGGGCCATAAATAAGGCCAATCCGGTGCCACCACCACCTGAGAAAGTATATAAATACTTTGCTCTGGTGCGTATGACGTTTGATCCAAGAGATCAATAAAGGGCACTTGCGAATACAGAAGGCCTCTGTTCAAATAATAAATGTGATAAATTGAGATGCTTTCTAATATACTTTGTGAGTTTTATATGAAAAAATTTTTCGTCGGTCTTGTTCTTACTCTGCTACTACCCTTGACAGCACTGGCTCAAACCGACATCTACATTCGTGGTTCGGGAAAGCTCTTTCCTATTGCTCTGCCGCAGTTATGTCTTAAGAGTGGAGAGTCGAAAGCAAATAGAGAGATTCCGCGTATAATTGCGAAAAACCTGATCATTTCTGGTTATTTTGAAGTACTGAATCCCGAAGCATATATTGAAGAGCCGGGTAAGTGTTTGGCGCCTCAGGATGTTGTATACAGTGATTGGAGTGTTATTGGAGCAGAAGGGCTTGTTAGGGGGACTGTAGAGCAGGCAGCTTCGCAGATTACAATTAGACTTTATTTGCATGATATCTCAAGGCAACGTGTCGTACTTGGGAAAGAATATAGCGGTAGTAGTGAGCAGATCCGTGCAATTGCGCATAAATTTTCAAATGAAATACTTCGTTTTTTTACCGGTCAGGCTGGAGTTTTTGGCAGTCAGATTGCATTTTCGTCCAAAGTTGGCAGGTTCAAAGAGCTATTCGTAATGGACATGGATGGCAGCAACATTCGTCAGCTTACTGATGACCGAGGTCTGGCGGTATCGTCATCCTGGCATCCGGCCGGTCAGATGCTGATTTATACCTCTTATAGAAAGAGGCGGCCGGATCTGTTTACGATTAATCTTCTTTCCAGAAGGATACAGCAGATAACTAACAACCCGGATCTCGAACTGGGCGGTAAATTCAATAAAGATGGAAGTTTGATTTTAGCATCACGAAGCAGCGGCAAAGAATCTGACATTGTACTTATGCGACCTGACGGGGCAGTTATCCGGCGCTTAACGCGGCCTAATGGTTCGATTGATGTTTCTCCCGACTGGTCGCCTGATAACTCACGGATTGTGTTCTGCTCAGATAGATCGGGGGGGCCTCAAATTTATGTAATGAATGCTGATGGAAGTAATCAGCATCGCATTAGCTTTGTAAGCTCTAATTACTGTACTTCGCCGGTGTGGTCCCCTGCTGGTGATAAGATTGCTTTTGTTTGTCGTGCTGAACGCGGATTTAATCTTTTTATAAGTGATACTGACGGTTCTAATCCATTGCAACTGACCAGCTATGGAAATAATGAGGATCCCAGCTGGTCTCCGGACGGCCGCTACCTCGCATTTGCAACAACGTTTGGAAGGGGGAGTGTCACCCATATTGCCATTATACGTAATGATGGTAGCAGCTTAACCCAAATAACGCATGGTCGTAATTCCGATTCGCAGCCGGCCTGGGGACCGCTTCCGCATTGAACTAACATAATAGCAAAGTTGTTCTATATTGATATTGCGTCAAAGGGGATTCTAAAGTAATTAGTGTTATGGTCCGGCAATAGTGTGTCCCCGGGTGGTTGTGTGCTGCTGGTGGGATTGCATGCACGTTGCCTGAAAGCTGGTGGAGGTATATTAACCGATATTATTTTCATTTGGTTAAGGAGATAAGATATGCGAATAGTTAAAGTTTTAATGGCTGTAATATTAGTTTTTGGACTTAGCGCCTGTGCCTGCAGAACCAAACAGGTTGGGGCAGGTAACGTTCCGGTAGCAGCAGAAGGCTCAATTCTGAAAGACGTTCATTTTGCCTTTGACTCGTATGCGCTGGATTCACTCGCACGTGAAATACTTCGTAAAAACGCTGAATGGCTCAAGGCTCATCCTGATAGAAAGGTCGAGATTGAAGGGCACTGCGATGAGCGTGGTACCAATGAGTATAATATGGCCCTGGGAGCTAAACGTGCCCGTGCCGTCAAAGATTTTCTGGTCTCGCTTGGAATAGCAGCTGATCGTATGAGCACGGTTAGTTATGGTGAAGAGCTGCCGCTCGATCCACGCCACAACGAGGAGGCATGGGCGAAAAACAGAAGAGCCCATTTTAAACTTCTATAGTATAGCGCTTGGCAGGTAAAAAAAGTACGTACGCAATAGTACGTTCTAAATTAATCATTTTTCGTTTGGGGCTGGCTCTGTTGCTGAGCACACAGGTCTCGTGTGCAGCCGGGGCCGGCTCCAAAAAGCTTCAGGAGCTTCAAAAAGATATAGACGAACTTCGCTCTATTCAGGCAGAGCATACTGCTGATCTTGTGTCTATCCGATCGGAAATAAGAAAATTAACAGGGCGTATTGAGGAGTTTGAATACATTCAATCTAAGAGGGTAGGGTCGGATTTATCTGCACTAAGAGAAAATGTTACCCGGCTTGAAAAACTTGTTCCGCCTCCGCCAATAGTACCGGTAATTGCCCTTGAAAGTGACCAGGCGCTCTTACCTAAGCTTGCCCCTGAGCTTGCTGAGCCGCTTGGCAACGCTTTAAAAGAGATTAGGCTCGGAAATTTTCGTGGAGCAATTCCGTTGCTGCAACAGGCCCTTGATCTTGTAGATGGCAGAGCAGAATCCGTTTATCCGTTATTCTGGCTGGGGCTCTGTTATGATGGTGTTGGCGATCTTAAGCAGGCGCTGACTTATTATCACCGAACTGTTACGGAGTTTCCTAAGCATAAAAGGGCTGCTCTGGCATTGTTGAAAGAAGGATCAGTATTTATCCGCTTGGGAGATTCTAAAGCTGCCAAATTAAGTTTTCAAAAGATAATTAGACAATATCCTAAATCTAATGAAGCCAGAATAGCACGCGAAAGGTTAAAGGACGTCTAGTCCGCACGGGCTTATTTGATTCTGGTTGTGTCTGGTTAAGCATATAGCATAGTTTCTTAGTCAGCCCCTGTCTTGGGCGACTTGAGTTAATTGTAACTATCCCATAAATTACATGTTATGCGTTTATACCGAAACAGGCTGCCTGAGAAGGATCCGGCTACGAGTTTTGTAGCCACTCTGGGCAATTTTGATGGCCTGCACATAGGACACCAGCATTTAATAGCCGAATTAAAAAAAGAGGCAGCAAAAAATAATGCGAAATCAATGCTTATCTCTTTTTATCCGCATCCACAGCTAAAGCTGGGGCGCATAAAGGATTTTAATTATCTTACAAATTTAAGGCAAAAAGTAAGGATTTTGAGAGAAAACGGTTTGGATCTGTTTGTTTTACTTCATTTTACTGAAAGGCTTTCAAAACTTTCAGCAAGGGAGTTTATAGAGAACATTTTATTTTCCAGGTTGGGTGTGACTGCTCTGATACTGGGACCTGACGCTCGTATGGGCCATAAACGTGAAGCCGATATTACGGCAATTCGTAATATTACAATTGAGCATGGCAAAAATCTTCGGATTGTACCCTTCTTAGAGTTAGCTGGTAAACCCGTCAGTTCACGTCGAATACGCGAGTTGGTTCTTTCTGGCGATCTGGAATTAGCAGCAAAATTATTGGGCAGACCTTATTGTGTCGGTGGTCGCATCCGACGGGGAGACGCCAGGGGTAGTACTCTTGGGTTTCCAACCGCGAATATTCACTATCTGTCCCAGGCTCTTCCGCCAAATGGAGTTTACATCTCAACAACCGTCCTTGATGGAAAGTCATATCAGTCCGTTACTAATATAGGCACTCGTCCAACATTTGACGGATCCAATAAAACAGTGGAAGTTCATATCCTTAACCTGGACAATAGTAATGAGCTGTATGGAAAATATGTTGACAATAATCTTATCCGCAAACTAAGAGAGGAAAAAAAGTTTCAGTCAGTAGAGCAGTTAAAAAGGCAAATATCAATCGATGTAGAAAAAGCTCGCGGATTTTTCAATGAGCCTAATGAATAACTACCAGATAATCTACCAAAACGATAGTGCTGGAAGATTAGATAAGTTTTTGCTGGAATTCTTTTCTAAATTGAACGGAGTAGCCTGTACCCGCTCTTACCTGCAGCGTCTGATAAAGAACGGCTGTGTAACAGTTAACAGCAAGAGATGTCTAAAGCCTGCGTATCTGCTGCATTCTGGAGATCGTATTGTCGTTGAATGTGACTTTAGTTCAAATAGTATCACGCAAGCAGAGTGGCATCCGGAACTTAAGATAGTTTATCAGGATAACTATCTTGCTGTTGTGAACAAGCCTGCAGGACTTGTTGTTCACCCCGGTGCCGGAACGATGGATAATACGCTTTTAAATATGATTGCTGGTATTATAGAGGAAGATCCGGAAAGCTTTCCTGACAGCTCCCGTCCAGGCATAGTACATCGTCTCGATAAGGGCACAACCGGCCTAATGGTAGTCGCAAAAACAGCGTTATCACATGCTGCCTTAAGCTCTCAGTTTGAAAAACGAACTATTGAGCGTAGCTATCTGGGACTTGTTTACAGTACACCCCGCTCTAAAAGAACTATTGATTCCGTTGATACCGGTAAAATATCTGAGCCGCTTGGACGGGATCCAACCGATCCGCGCAGGATCAAGGTTATGCAAAGCGGGCAAGGCAAGCGGGCAACCACTAACTGGCAAGTTGTTGAGCGATTTACTTATGGCAGCCTGCTTAAGTTTAAGCTGGAAACTGGTCGAACTCACCAGATCAGAGTTCACATGGCCCATATTGATACCCCATTAATTGGAGATCCGCTTTACGGTGATTGGCGAAATTTACCAGGCCCACTACTAAGGGCTGCTGAAAGCTTTGGTCGTCAGGCGTTGCATGCATACAAGCTCACCTTTTTACACCCGACTACCGGCAAAAAGCTTTCATTTCACTGTGATGCCCCTGATGATATGCAGAAACTTGTTGAACGCTTTAGAAGGTACGGAAGCGGCGTATAATGAAAGCAGTGTTTTGTTTTGAAGCTAAAGGGAAATTTGAATATCTTCATTATTGGCCCTGGACAGAACAGGGGGTAATTCACGGCTATACAACAGCTACTAGTGATTTTAGTGACAAAACTGCCTTAGCAACTTTTCATAGCTTAGCCGCTGCTTTTGGTGTGAAAAAAGTTTTATACCCTAAACAGGTTCACGGTTGCAGCGTGCTGGATCTTAGGGGTGTCGACATTGAGTGTCACGGTGAGATAGAAGCAGATTCGCTTATATTTGATCTGAGCGCTTCAGCAGATACTCTCTATGCTATAAGAACAGCCGATTGTCTTCCAATTGCAGTGGTTAGCAGAGAGTTAGCAACCCTGATACATGCGGGCTGGCGTGGTTTGGCTGCGGGTATAATTGAAGAGACTCTTACTTTAATTGACACACCTGTGCCAGAACTTAATGTGCTAATCGGCCCCGCTGCAGATCCAAGACTTTATGAGGTGGGTGAAGAAGTTATTAAGGCCCTGGGGAATAAAGCTGTGTATATCACAGCGGCCTGCTGTAAATTTTATCTTGATTTGCCACAAACAGCTGCCAGGATTATGAATCGGTATGGTATTGCCTCTGATAACATAAAAATTGCCCCTTTTGCTACCATGTCTGATGTCAGATTTCATTCATACAGACGCTTGAACAAGGATGCCGGCAGGGGGGCGCTGTTTATGATTGCATAGCCAGGCAGAAACTACTGATAGAATTGTAGCAAATATACGATTTACATGGTTGAGTGTACAAACATGCTCACTTCCGGCGAGTTTCCTGACCAAATTAGACGTCAGGCTGCCAGTCTACACTAAGAATTAATTTTAAATTTGTTAATATTTAACTAATGACTTACACGTTGATCGTGGATTATAGCCATCATGCGATCAACCCCCAGCAACTTTTTCTTCTTTAGTCTTTTTGTCTCTAGTTCTTCATCAGGGGTTATATAAGGTTTGCTCTCATACTTACTTATAATGTCATCGAGAAAGAGATGTTCTTCATAAAGTTCGCGAAGCAGGCGGTTGCTGTGTGACAGTTTCAAAATAAGCTCGCGCTCATGTTCTTCCATAGTCTATCCTCCTATAAAAAGGCGGTAAAAGCTGCAACTTAAAGTGAAAAGAGATAATGAAAAAACCAGATGAAAAAAGAAAACCGAAATCAGCTGGTATACTCCTCCCGCACCTTCCGGTAGTGATTGAAAAGAACTTACGCTGCATGAGCTTCTGGAATAACTATGATCGACGCGTGCCCTTAGTACCCAGACTGAGTATGGAAAGTTCAGACGATCTCCTTTTTCTACCGGACTGAACAGAACAGGTAAAAAATAATTAAAAAAATAGCTCATCAGCTGAATAAATTTTTGCCGGAAACAATATCCTGTTTATATTTTAACATGTGCTTACAAACTTAGCACAAGAGAGTTTACTATACCTGCTAATGAAACACCGGATTATTTTTATGTCGGTGTTTAATTTATTGATATAAATGGCAAAATAGACATTCTGGAGTAGGCCGGGGTGATTTAAAAATCAGAAACTGGAAGCCGATAGGTGTCTGCTCCCGGGGCTTCCAGCTTCTGCCTCTCCGGACAGAATAACCAGTTGTACCGATTATGCTGCACGGCGACGAGTACTGATCTTTCTTTTAGTAGTCATGATCGTATTTCTCGTTAGTTCCGGGTCAAGACCCAGATGTCTGCAAATGGCAGCAAACGAAAAAATGTACTCGTCATCCTCATCAACGCCCTCGCCAAACATATAGGCAACAGCTTCGTCGTGCAGCTCACCAGTAGAGTTGTAGTCATCTATCGTACGGAGAATAATGGCTCGCATCAGTTCATTAATTGGGTCGTAGCCTTTACCCACATCATACGACATATCGATCTGAGGTAATTTGTCTGTATTGCCCACTATGAAGTCTCCTATTTCCAATATCATTTGGATCCTCCTGAAAAAACGGGGCTGATTCGATTTCTCGAATTCATAGACAACCTCAAAAAACAGGCAGCAGGGGCCGCTAAAAGCCCGCACTGCGGCGAATGTCTTATAACCAGTCCGGCTCGCTGTCCGGCCATGGTCATTAAAAGTTATGGAGTAATTGAATGATCAGGTTACATAATTAGGATCAGATAATGTGTTGAATATACTAAGTAATCGTTGGGGACTAAAAATCCCTGGCAAATGTTATTACATTTACCCGGAACTGTCCTTTGAGACCCATGGCTGACAACGGTGTTCACTCTATTCCCCTTCGCGCATTGCAGGTAGATTTCCCAAGCCAGTGGCTCAGCGCGCATTGTTTTAGCTAATAAGGGGAAAAGTCTTTTGTGATTCAGACTGCGGTGGTGAAAATGATAATTAGTGGTGTTTGCGAAATCATATATCGCGCAACTAAAGCGGCGCGAGAAGCAGCGCCCAACTAGTCGGGCGCAATAGAATGCAGCTATCGCCACCACCTTTACCTACTAAGCCAGAAACAATTGAACAGCCCGCACCATCATACCGAATCAGTTTTACCGCCAGCGCTTCGACTCACAGGATGTTAGAGTAAATTAAAGCTGCCATGAGCCATAAGCTGGCAGGTGTGCAGCGTATATGCGTCAGCACATATACCAGGTAGTCATTTCGCTGACGAGGTATCTTAATCCCATGGCGGGCAAATATCTGCTCCTGCCGGTTAAACGGTATATGATCTCAGTATTTGCTAAGCGCAATATGAGCCACAAGCTTCACACCAGAGGCCCCTGCTCAAAGACAGGAACATGTGCTGGAAGTTTGCCGGTGTTTACTTCGAGGTATAGCTTATGTTTAATTCAAGCGACTTACTGTAAAGTTAACCAGAGCAAGTAATTTAAATAGCTCTGCCGCTTCTGTCTCCTCAGAATAACGCTCACTAATCTTTTCAATCGTCTTAGAAGCCCTGTCAGCATAGTCAAGCGCATAGCGACGAGCCTGCTCAATCACCCTGCTATTCTCAATCGCAGCTATTGCTAATTCCTTAAAATTGGCGGGACGCTGATCGGGCTTCTTTAATAGCTCCGTTGCCAGAGGATCCCCGCTATTCAGCCATAGAACATTTACAAGCGAAGGCTTACTCTCCTGCAAATCAATACCCCTTTCTTTGCCGAGCAGATTTTCGTCAGAGACGACATCCAAAATATCATCAAGCATTTGAAAAGCAATTCCAATTTGTTCTCCAAACTCACTGAATAGCCGTACGAGATTTTGATTGCCTGTACTTAAATGAGCGCCACTAAACGCTGCCAGCCGAAAGAGACTGGCTGTCTTCTTTCTGGCAATTGTAAGATAAGACTCCAAGCTATGCTGTTCGGAAAATAACGGGGTTTCCAGTATCTCACCCTCGGTTAACTCGACACAGGCTTTTTCAGTTGCAGCAATTATCTCTTTATCAAGGTTAGCACACAGACTGAATGCCCTCACCAAAAGGAAGTCCCCGGACAGTAAAGTGCTGGCAAGGCCGTAGCGTTTATATGGAGATTCACTGTTACGACGCTTTTTTGAATTATCAATAATGTCATCGTGAAGAAGTGTTGCCATGTGAATCAGTTCAATCCCAGCGGAAACTTCCAACAGAGGGCGTGGAGGGGTATTTATCTTCAAGGCCCTGGCAACAAGCAGTGTTAATACAGGCCTGATTCGCTTGCCTCCGAGTTTGAATAGGTAGGAAGGCACTTCGCAAAGCAGCTCGGCTTCAGAAATAAGAGAGGATCTTATTATTTCTTCAGCTTCTGATAAGCCACTAATGTCACTGATAATCTTGCGCAAATCAATAGGCTCTTTACGAGTTACGGCAGGCTTTTCGTTGTTTTCTTGGTATTCCATAACTATCAGGGGTTCTGCCGCTGGCCTTTTAGCGGAGTTGTTAATTTTCACAGCTAAGGCCTTGTAAACGTCACAAATGTTGAACAAGATGGCGTCCCCAAGGGGATTCGAACCCCTGTTTTCAGCGTGAAAGGCTGACGTCCTAGACCGGCCTAGACGATGGGGACGCTTTTAATTCGCGACATAGAACAATGGTCTTAATATGTAGGCATTAATTCGTCAACACCTGTTTACTCAGATTTTATGCATTAATGTATTGAAAATCCATAACTAGGCCGGAAATTTGCTTAGCCGGCTATAGAGGCCGGGGTTGAGGGGACTGTTAAATTAAGTCTGCAGTTCGAAAATTTGAGTCTCTCATCGCGCACGAATCTTTGGGAAGGTCGAAAGGTTATCAGACCTTTATAAAAGCTCTGTCCGCATGTATACACAACAGCGCTAACAGTCCCTGTTTCAATGGCCATACAGAGTAAGACTTGAGGGTGAAACCAGGATATTTAGGAATATTTCAACAGTGCCAGGTCGTGCCAGATCTCCCAGCAGTAGCCCCATCCAGAATGACAAAAATGCCGGTACAACTGACAGGATCGTAACAAGTGCAGCATTAAGGGGGTGCATATCTCCAATCACACGCACTGAATAATAAAAAAGCAGTAGCACCCATAGCACGGCGACAGTAAAGGCAGCAGGAATTATACGGAGGAAATGATCATCGATATTTAATGATCCAGTAACAAGATAGCTGACCAAACTTAAACTACCACTAGCCCAATAGTTAAAGGCGTAGACAAGCCAAATAGCCAGCATAAGCGGGGTAAGCGCATAAGCGATCGCAGCCAGTAACTGTCTGAACTCAAATTCCACTCCAATTATCTGTAAAAACAGCCCCTCCAGAAGAGAAAAGATCAAAATAAAGAAAAATATTGCAATAAAAATACTTAAAATAGCCTCCGGGCGGTAAACAGTTGTGCCGTACTTTATCTGTTGTGCAATAGGGGGAGCAAAAATTGTCACAAAAAGACAAAGCAGTATTGTTGCGGCATACCTGGGACGGTCAACGCTTAACAGGCGCTCAATGATACTGCCCGGCTCAAAAAAGAGTCCTAAGATTGCTTCTATAAACCCCGGATAATTTTGATAAGAATCGTCTTTTGTCATAAGCTAACTAACTGACAGGAGCCGGGTTATAGTCAACTTTGAGATAAATGAAAAAACTAAAAGCAACCCAACTGAAGTCACTAGCAGCTTATCACCGATTAGAGATTATGGGAATTGCTTCTCTTAGGCCAGGTGATCATGCTGAGGTTTACCTTGATAAATGGCAAAAAGCCGGATATGCAGCGGATATGGGCTATATGCTCAGGAAGCCCTCTGCTTATATTGACGCTGCAAGGCTTATGCACGATGTGGCAACAGTTATCATGTTTGCTGTTCCATATGATCGCTCTCCACACCCTGAGCTTAAGTCCGGCTGGGGCAGGGTGGCACGCTATGCCTGGGGCAGAGATTACCACCGCGTTTTAAAAAAGCGTCTTAAAAAACTTGGTAAGAGTCTGGCAGAACTATCGGATTCAGATTTTCAGTTCCGGGTTTTTTCGGATGCCGTGCCTTTGCTTGAAAGGGCTTTTGCCGCATCAGCTGCGCTTGGATTTACTGCCAAAAATACCATGCTGATACGTCCGGGCACAGGCTCATATTTTTTTATAGCTGAGATGCTTATAAACAGAGAGGTAGAAGGGGATTTGCGTAATAATAATTTAAAAGGTCATTGCGGTGGCTGCTCGCGCTGCCTGAGCGCCTGCCCGACAGGGGCACTTGTCAAGCCGTATACTCTCGACTCTCGCCGCTGCATTTCATACCTTACAATTGAAAAAAGAGGGGAGTTATCTCTAAATGAACGTACTATGATCGGCGAGTGGCTGTTTGGTTGCGACTTATGCCAGGAGTGCTGCCCGTTTAATTACACGGCTCTCAAAATATCTAAAAAACCTGAACTGGAAGAGTTTGGAAAAGCTTTTGGGCCCGGCCCGCAGCTTGAACTTTCCACACTTTTGAGAATCAGAACTCATGATGAATTTGTTAAACGCTTTGGTGGAACAGCTATAATGCGGGCTACCAGAGAAGGGTTGCTCAGAAATGCTGCGGCTGTTTCCGCCAATACGTGTGCGCTTCAGGCAGTTCCGGCACTCTTAGAGGCCGCATCTCAGGATTCAAGTGCTCTGGTGCGTCAGCATACGCTTTGGGCGCTCAGTAAGCTGTATGAGTTTGATGATGGTTTAAGCCGCACTAAAATCGCACAACAGATCGAAAACTCCCTAAAAGATCCGGCAACGCAGGTGGTAAATGAAGTAAAAAAATTACGTGCGCATACTTCTTAACTAACTTTTACCCTTTTCTGCAGACCCCTCAGATGTAGCCGGAGTATTCTCTGAATTATTCTGCTGATCTTCGAGTGCGGAGATCTTCTTTGCGATTCTATCAAGCATTATATCAAAAAGTAGTGAGTCACGTTCACGGTTCTTAAGTAATAAATCGAAAGCTTCTTCAAGTTTGTTTTGTTTTTCATACCAGCGAGCTACCAGCCGGTAACGGTCTGCAACCAAACCGGCATCTACCCCTTTCTTTTCGGCTTTACTGTATGCCTTTATCGCCTTTTTAGGCTTATTCATGCCCAGGTAAATGTCACCAATAATGAGATAATAAAAATAGGGGTTTTCCCATTTCGGACGCTCTTCCTGAGCAAGGCGATACTTGATATGCTTTTTGTAGGCTTCAATGGCCTTACTGTACTCTTTTTTTCTGCTGTATTCTTCAGCCTGCCTTAAATATTTAAAATAGCTGCCGGCGCAGCTGTTCAAAGCAAGCAACAGTACATACAACACAAATATTTTTCTAATAGCCTTTTGCATTTACCTTCCTGAGATAATTAAGATATTCAGAACCGGACAGCCTCTTTCCATCAGGTAATGTACGCCAGCGTTTATGAAACCAGACCCATTGCTGCGGGTATCTGAGAATCAACTGGCCCAAAAAATCGCTGTAACACTCAAGCACAGCTTTAACTGATGAGAGCTCTTCTATACCATGTAAAAATATTCTAAAATTGTTTGGCGCGCTTTCCACAATAAAAGCTGCTACGATATGTGCGTTATATTTAAGGCCTACTTCAACAAGCCTGGCCGGAGTTCTGGCCGGAACACCAATAAAGTTAACAAGTTCGCTGTGCACACGGGTATCCTGATCAATTAATGCGGCTATAATATCCCCACCTTTTAAGCACTGAATAATCTGTTTCAACCCTTTTTTGTCCGAACGCCAGATTGATTTAAGCCCGTAGCTCTCTCTCAAATAAGCCAGCGCTTCCTGAAGTGGTCGGTAGTTGGCTTCACGTCCGACTGCATAAACTCGCGCCCCCTGCCTGATGACATAAGCTGCCAATAGCTCCCAATTCCCGAGATGGGCTGTGAGGGCAACGACACCCCGCCTGCCGCTAAGAGCATCCTTTAGAACCTGTTCTCCTTCAACTGTAAATTTTACCTGGGGGTTTTCGAAGATTTTATTAATGTTAAAGCTTTGCATGGCTAGACGGCCAAAATGCCTGTAAATCTCAGGTACAAGCAAATCGGGTTCGCCCTTAAGAACCATTCTTAACTGTTGCCTGGCGATTTCTCTGTCTCTGGTCGGAATATACGACATAAGCTGGCCAAGCACCTCTCCAATCTTTATTCGGGCTGCATACGGAATAGCTGCTATTACTTTAATAAGAGCAATAAGCAGCCGGCCGGATAATGAGGTGTTACTGGCCGAGTTAGGCTCTATACTATCCATCCCGACAAAACCATAAACAAAATTTCCAAGCTCTCAATTCAGAAGGCAGAGTAATGTTTAACCACAGCATACGGCAAGCAATCCAGAGCTTCAACTAAGTATCTGGTATTACGTATATTTTAAAGCTTTTGTTAAACTTAGCTGTTACTGACATTTTTTAAGCCCCTGTGTAAAGCGCGGATTTAAATGCTATAAGGGTGCTATAGCCAAACTCACTCTGTGACGCGTTAATGATTTACATACTTATTATTTCTGTTGCTATCTCTGTTATAGTTTCAGCGTCATGCTCTCTTATGGAGGCGTCGCTTTATGCTGTCCCCGTAGCGCATGTGCGTCATCTGGCCAAGTCTGAAAGTCTGGTAGGAAAGTTACTGCTTCAATTAAAGGAAGAAGTTTCACGGCCAATAGCCGCCATACTTA
Source organism: Candidatus Dadabacteria bacterium (assembly GCA_003696425.1). Taxonomy (GTDB): domain Bacteria; phylum Bdellovibrionota_C; class UBA2361; order UBA2361; family J046; genus J046. Next base: position 25,558 of record RFHI01000096.1, read on the forward strand.
TTTTAAATACAATTGCAAATACAGCCGGTGCATCAGTAGCTGGCTGGGCAGTGGGGGAGTTGTACGGCCAGCATGTACTGGCTGTATTTTCAGTGCTGTTTATTTTAACGATTCTGTTTTTTTCCGAGATAATTCCAAAGACTGTTGGGGTGGTATATTGCCGTGAAGTTGCTAAAGCTACGGCTGTGCCGCTCTATTTGCTGGTACGCATATTAACGCCCCTGATTGTTGTATCAGAGGGTATTTCAAAGGCCATCAACCGAAGCGGCGATGCGCGCCCGATAGTTTCCCACCATGAAGTGCTTACTATGGCAGAGATCGGAACTGAAGAGGGTGCACTTGACCGTCTTGAAGGCTCGGTCATAAAAAACGTTATTGGCCTGGACCAACTGCTGGTTCGTGATGTGCTTACTCCGAGAGTAGTTGTTTTTCGGCTGGAAGAAAACACAAAGCTTGAAGATATTGAAGAAGACATATTGAACTGGACATTTTCTAGGGTGCCGCTTTATTCAGAATCTGATCCGGATCATCTTAACCGCTACGTTACTCAGCGTGATGTATACCGCGAGCTGCTTAAAGGCAATAAATCAGTGAGGCTTAAAGATATTTCACGTAAGTTGCCGAGTATTCCGGAACTCATGCGGGTTGACCAGCTTTTACTTCAGATGTTCGAGCAGCGCGAGCATATCTGTGCAGTAGTAGATGAACACGGCGGGCTGGCTGGAATAATAACCTTAGAAGATATTATTGAAGAAATTGTTGGGCGTGAAATTGTAGATGAATACGATACCGTAAGCGACCTGCGCACCTTTGCAAAAATTCTAAAGGTGGCCAGAACCCGAAAGAAGAAGAGAAAACAGAACTAATAGTAGCTTTAGTTTCACCCATAATTATCTCAAATTAAAATCATTTAATAGTTTATAATAGGCAATATTGTTGAGTAAGATATTAATTATTGATAACATCACCCGTACTTAAATCAAACCTACTTTCGCCGGGAGCTATTATGAGTCGCACACTATTACTTATCCTTGTAACCACAGTACTTACGCTAACGTGTCTTCCTGAGTCTGCCTATGCCGGGAGGAAAAACAGACTCTGTGAAAAAGATGGAACATTGATCATTAAAAGGCGCTGTAAAGCCTCACGTGGTGAAACCGAGCTGGATGTTCCTACTTTTTCTGGTTTAGTTGCCTCTACCGTTGGTTCAATTGGCCCACAGGGGCCTAAGGGCGATCCTGGTCCACAGGGGCCGCAAGGCCCAGCCGGAATGCCCGGTCTTGAGGTGAAAGGAACTAGTACCAGCGCTCCTTTAACTGTGGCCGCTGGTACTACGATTACAGTTACTCCCCCTGCCTGCTCACCTGGCAAGGTGGCAATTGGTGGCGAATGTTATGCCGGAGGCTCCAGTTTGACACTGACGACATCATACAGCGGCACGCGTGACAAAACCCGGTTTGGCAATACTTGGTTGTGTACATGGAAGAATAACTCCGGAGGAGAAGTAACCGTTGACTTTACAGCCAAGGTATTTTGTGTAGATCAAAATTAGCAGGCCCGAATTTATTGGGCGGGTAAACCAGCTGTACTCCTACGGCACAATTGGCGCTATAACTTACAACAATACTGGTTTACATCCGGAAGGAACCGGCTTGTAATACATTCCACTTCAACTAGCACAGAAATTCAGCGTGATATATCCAGCAAGTGAATCAGTTATCATATTGTAATGTCAACGGAATTTGGGTTACATATAGTTGTTGAATAAGAAATTATAGATTGATATATTAATGACTCAACCAGCATGAACAGTTCTTGTTTGTGGAGGAAGTATGAAACGCACGTTGTTGAAAGTCTTAGTAATTAGCCTTTCAGTTATTGTCTGTGCAGCAGAGCCTGCATTTGCTGCACGTAAAGGCAAAATATGTGAAAAAAACGGTGCTCTTATAGTTAAGAAGCGCTGTAAAGCTTCACGGGGTGAAACTGAATTGAATGTGGCTACTTTTTCGGGGTTAGTGGCCTCTACTGTCGGTTCAATTGGCCCACAGGGGCCCAAAGGCGATCCAGGGCCTCCTGGACCGCCAGGAATGCCCGGACTGGAGTTGCAGGGAACAGCCACAAAAAACCCTTTTAAGATAAAGAGTGGGCAAACTATGGTAATTTCTGCTCCAAGTTGTACACAAGGTAAGGTGGCGATTGGAGGCGAGTGCTTCTCGTCAAAGTCAGGGTTAACGCTTGTCAATTCTTACAGTGGTAATAGTGACAAAACTCAGTTCGGTGCCGCATGGACCTGCCAGTGGATGAATAATTCCGCGGCAGATATAGAAGCAACATTTACTGCCAAGGCCTTTTGTGTAAACAAAAACTAAACAGGCCCAAATTCATAGTGCTGCCAGTGCTGCCGGCAAGCCGGCAGCACTATTCATTATTACGGTAAAAGTGGCGCTATAAGTGAATAGCAGTATTCTCCCACATCCAGCAAAAATTTAACTATTGCATACACCAGGTCATCGAGTACCGGGATATAGCGCCTTATATCCAGCCAGTATATTGTTATTACCCGTATAATAAAGACTACCGTGAAGCCTTTTAAGAAGGTTATAACATTTGAGGTTAAAGTCTCTGTCCAGCTCTCCTGCATAGAGAGATTATAATTTGAGCCTAATGTATTGACAACTCTTGTTTTTTAAAGAAGCTGGCACTTATCTCTAATACGGCTACTATTATGTGCTTATGTGCGGAATTGCAGGTTTTATAAATCCTTCACTTTCTCTCGATCAGCGTCAGGCGCTGGCCGTAAAAATGGCGGATGCTATCCGAAGCCGCGGACCTGATGCTGCAGGAGAATGGCACGAAAGCGAAATTGGATTATCATTTGCCTTTAGAAGGCTTGCCATTATCGATCTAAGCAGCCAGGGCAACCAGCCGATGAGCTCTGAAAGTGGCCGCTTTACAATCGTCTTTAACGGCGAGGTCTATAATTTTGCATCCCTCAGGGCTAAGCTTGAAAAAACGGGGCACAGGTTCCGAGGCCACAGTGACACCGAAGTAATGCTCGCTTCTTTTGAAGAGTGGGGCATAGACAACTCACTTTCTAAATTCAATGGCATGTTTGCCTTTGCCGTATATGATACCACCAACAAAACCCTTACCCTTGCCCGTGACCGGGTCGGCATAAAACCGCTTTATTACGGCTTTGTCGGTGGTGTATTCGCCTTTGCCTCAGAGCTTAAGGCGCTAAAACCGCTCGGTCCTGAGTTCTTTGAGGTCTCAACTGAATCGCTTGCCTACTATCTTCGCTACGGTTATGTGCCGGCTCCCTGGAGCATATTTAAGTCAATATATAAACTGGAAGCTGGAAGTGCTCTTACTATCGACCTTGAAAGGCCTCTTGACAGTGCCAGCAGCTTAAAACCTAAACGCTACTGGTCGCTTCCCGATAAAGAATCATTAAAGCTCTACGACATACCTGTAAATTTTGATGAACAGGTAACAGTGCTCGATAATCTCTTAAGCGATGCTGTTTCACTTAGAATGGTAGCAGATGTTCCGCTTGGGGCTTTTCTCTCCGGTGGAATAGATTCCTCCACTGTAGTTGCTTTAATGCAAAAAAACAGTACACGACCGGTTAGGACTTTTTCGATCGGGTTTTACGAGGATGAATACAACGAAGCAAAGTATGCTGCTTCAATTGCAAAGCATCTCGGAACAGAACATACCGAACTATATGTTTCAGCTAAAGAAGCGCTTAGTGTAATCCCGCTTATGCCTTCTGTATACGATGAGCCCTTTGGGGATTCGTCCGAGATCCCGACATATATACTATCGAGATTAACCAGAGAACATGTTACAGTTAGCCTCTCCGGCGATGGGGGAGATGAGCTCTTTTGCGGTTATAACCGCTACGTCTGGGCCGACAAAATCTGGCGAATGCTCTCGCCAGTGCCGGTTATTTTAAGGGGGCCGCTGGGGCAATTGATTCAGGCGATCCCGGTAAAGGGCTGGGATTACTTTTTTAAAATCTTCCGCCCGCTGCTCCCTCAGACTCTTCGCTTTACTACACCGGGAGATAAAGCACATAAGCTTGGACGACTGCTTACCTTAAAAACAAAATATGAATTATATGAAAGGTTAATCACGCACTGGGAAAATCCCAGTCTGGTGGTTACCGGACTTAATACCGCTTTGCCGCATTACGGTGAGCGTTATTCCTTCGATGACAGCATTAGCTATTTGGATTATATGACCAGTCTTGATTTTTACACTTATCTGCCGGATGATATTCTGGTTAAGGTTGATAGAGCCAGTATGGCAGTCTCTCTTGAAGCACGTGTGCCGGTTCTTGATCACCGCGTAGTGGAATTTTCACGCGCACTCCCGCTTGAATCCAAGTATCACGCTGGGCGCACCAAAAGAATTTTAAGGGAAGTTTTGTACCGTTATGTGCCCAAACAGATGCTGGAGAGGCCAAAACAGGGATTCGGTATACCGGTGGGCGAATGGTTAAGAGACCCGCTTAAAGATTGGGCTGAAAGTTTGCTTGATGAAAGACTGCTTAAAGAGCAGGGCTACTTTATTCCCACCGTGGTTAAGGCCTATTGGAGTGAACATCTCAGCACTAGAAGAAACTGGCAGTATCTGTTATGGGATCTATTGATGTTTCAGGCCTGGTTAAATGATTGGAAGGATAATTAGGAAATATGACTGAAAAAATTGGTGTAATTGGACTAGGATACGTGGGACTTCCGCTTGCACTTGGCTTTGCCAGAAAATTTACGGACACTGTTGGATTTGACATAAATGAAGTAAAGGTGGCTCAGCTAAAAGACGGTATTGACGTAACTGGTGAGGGGCTTGAGCATGAGATTCGGAAGTCCAGTATTCTTTTTACCTGCAACCCGGACGATTTGAGGGGATGCTCAGTCTTTATAGTAGGAGTACCTACACCTGTTGATAGTGATAACCGCCCGGATTTAAGTTATCTGCGCTCTGCCTGCCAGATAGTAGGGCGCGAGCTTACTGAGGGTGGCCTGGTTGTTTTTGAATCAACTGTTTATCCTGGGGTCACAGAGGATTACTGCGGACCAATTCTTGAGGAGACTTCAGGTCTAAAATGCGGTCAGCAGTTTAAACTGGGCTACTCGCCGGAGCGAATAAACCCCGGGGATCATGAGCATACACTCGAAAAGGTCACCAAAGTTATTGCCGGACAGGATCAGGAAACAACAGAGCGGATGGCCAGACTGTACGGAGCAGTCGTTGAAGCTGGTGTATTTAAAGCCAGGTCTATAAAGGTAGCAGAAGCTGCAAAGGTTATTGAGAACACACAGCGCGATTTGAATATAGCCCTTATGAATGAACTGGCGATTATTTTTGATCGCCTTGGAATTTCGACCCATGATGTCCTGGATGCAGCCGCAACTAAATGGAATTTTCTACGTTTTCTGCCGGGGCTTGTGGGTGGGCACTGTATAGGCGTTGATCCTTACTATCTTACTACCAAGGCACAACAGATTGGATATCATCCTGAAGTTATTCTGGCTGGCAGAAAAATTAACGACAGCATGGGGGTATATGTAGCCGAACGGGCAGTTAAATTGATGATTAAAGAACATCTGACGGTGTCTGATGCGCGTGTTGGAATTTTAGGGCTTACATTTAAGGAAAATGTGGCTGATACAAGAAACAGCAGAGTTCCCGACATCTACCGCGAGCTTAAGGAGTTTGGCCTCTCCCCGCTGGTTCATGACCCTCTGGCAGATCCTGAGGCCGCTTTAGAGGAATACGGAATAACACTCAGCGGACTTGATAAATTTCAAAATCTTGACTGCCTGATAGTCGCGGTAGCACATGATTATTACTTAAAAAACGATGGTGAGTTAATACAATCAATGCTTTCGAAAGGGGCTGTACTTGTTGATGTTAAAGGAATCTTTAGAGAGAATAAGTTAAGAGAAGAATACCGCTACTGGAGTTTATAAAAAGTGCCTTCCCCGCTGGTAAGAATATTTAAATCAGTTAAGAATGCTCCCGAACGCTGGCTTGTAAGCGGGGTGGCGGGTTTCATCGGCTCAAATATTCTCGAAGCCCTGCTTGAGAACAAGCAGAAAGTAATCGGTATCGATAACTTTGCCACAGGCCACCGCTCCAATCTTGAAGATGTTAAAAATAAAGTAGGTGATAAAGCCTGGGCGAATTTTGACTTTATTGAGGGTGATATATGCAACCAGGAGATCTGCCTTGAAGCCTCAAAAGATGTTGATGTTATTCTCCACCAGGCAGCCCTCGGCTCAGTCCCTCGTTCAATTGAAGATCCGCTGGCAAGTAATAAAGCTAATGTGGAAGGTACGCTGAATATCTTTTTTGCTGCCCGTCAAAATAAGGTTTCGCGGGTTGTGTACGCCTCCTCAAGCTCGGTTTATGGAGATAGTGAGGTTTTGCCGAAGGTTGAAAATCAGACCGGTTTACCACTCTCTCCTTATGCAGTTACCAAAGCAGCCAATGAGCTGTATGGCAGGGTTTTTGCCGATCTTTACGGCATGACTCTGATTGGCCTCAGATACTTTAATGTTTTTGGGCCGCGTCAGGATCCCGAAGGCCCATACGCAGCCGTTATTCCACGCTGGATAAATTTACTTTTATCTGGAAAAGAATGTGAAATTTATGGCGATGGCAAAACCAGCCGCGATTTTTGCTTTGTCGAAAATGCTGTGCAGGCAAACGTGTTGGCGGCGTTAAAAAATGATCTAAATCAAGGTCACTATGTTTTTAATGTTGCATGCTCAAAACAAACTACTCTGCTGGAACTGTATGCCATAATCAGGGAGGCTGTCAGCAGATACAGGACTGATATCAAGGGGGCTGAGCCGCTTTTCTGTGATTTTAGAAGGGGGGATATCAGGCATTCTCTGGCCAGTATTGATCTTATAAGTCAAATTCTCTCCTACCAGCCTCTTAGTGATCTTAACAGCGCAATTCAGAAAACTGTTGACTGGTTTGCAGCAAAACACCAGTAACAGTGGCCTGATTGTAATCCTCCCTTCCAGCCATGGTATCCGGGTCTTTTCAGTTGCGCTAAAGTATGCCTGCCTAAGCATTATAAGGGAAGTGCAAATGACGAAACGCGAAGATGGGAAAGCCTATATAGAGGCGCAGGCAGAAATACCGCTTAACCGTTAGGAGCAGATATTTGCCCGCCATGGGATTAAGATACCTCGTCAGCGTAATGACTATCTGGTGTATGTGCTAACGCATATACGCTGCACACCTGCAAGCAAAATAGAGACTCTTCACTCCGGCTGGATTTAATGCCCGGGCATAGTCAGGCCCGATTCTTTAGCCAAAAGCTGATTGTGTTTTCTGTAAAGGAGCCTGAGATTATTAATGCAGC
>RFHI01000097.1 GCA_003696425.1 Candidatus Dadabacteria bacterium
AAAACCTTGGCCGCCCGCTTGCAGTGGCAGTAGATGCAGCTTCTGTTGAAATTCCGCTGCTTGGAAAGTTCCGAAAAGACCCTATCGGGTTTGTTTCAAGGATTGAACAGATCGATGTTCTCCAGGATATTGGTGCTAAGGTTGTTGTAAATGAAAAGACCGGTACCATTATTATGGGTGAAAATGTAAGTATCGGGCGCGTGGCGCTGGCGCACGGCAACCTCAGTATATCAATTCGCTCTGAAACCCAGGTGTCCCAGCCTAACGAGCTGGCTGCCGGGGAAACCAGGGAAGTTACCAATACTGATGTTACAGTTGGTGAAGATCAGCCCGGACTGAGTATAGTTGGAGGGCAGGTTACTCTCGGTGAGCTTGTGCGGGCACTTAATGCTCTTGGAGCAACGCCACGGGATTTAATATCAATCTTTAACGCATTAAAAGAAGCCGGGGCACTTAACGCTGAACTGGTGGTAATGTAGCTGGAAAGATATGGCAGATAACGGCAATAATTTCCTCACAGGCGCACTTTCAGGAAGTGCTGTGCTTGGGCAGGCGCGCTTCAGTCTGGCTGAACAGCAGGTTAGAAACCTGCAGAAAACCGCTGAATCTCAGGCGATTAACCGTGTTAAAGACTCCCCGGCTAAAGCAGTAGACAGTGATAAAATGGAAAAGGCTGCTGCCGATTTTGAGGCACTGCTTTTGCAACAGATGTTTAAAGCCATGTGGAGTACGGTACCAAAAGACGGTATGCTGAGCGGGAGCAGCGAAGAGGCCATTTACCGGGATATGCTGAACGAGGCGCTTGCTAAAGACATTGCTGAGGGCCAAAGTATTGGAATTAAAGACATTATTTTGAAAGAATTTAAAAAATCGGAGAGCTAGAGCACTTTATGACAACAGCTGCATCTAAATTGTTGAAGACACAGGAGCCGAGTGGCCGGTGTGCCCCGTTTTCAGACTTAAAGGACTATAGTTACGATAAGGAAGTCGACCTATGAAAATTCGTGGCAAGGGAAATGACGAGTTAAGTGTACTCAGGCTGCTTAAGAAAGATACTGAGCAGGCGTCCGCCAGGCAGTCATCGCAAAGTTCCGGTGCTGTATCCGGCGACAGGGTAGATCTTTCAAGATCCGGGTCATTACTTGAAGCTCTTCAACGTGAAGATCAGCAGGAATCACGTGCTGATAAGGTAAAAAGAATTAAGCAGCTGATTGAGTCAGGTCAGTACAACCCGCCAGCTGAGGATGTTGCCCGTGCAGTTGGTGAAGAGATTATTATGACTATAGCTACTGCCGGTGAGGATAATTAAGACTTAATAGCTTCACCGGCTTTCGGTTGGAGATAATTAATGTTTGAAAAAGGCGATAAAACTGTAAGAGAGCTTCGCCGTGTTCTTAAGGAAGAGATTTCGTTATATTCACAGTACGTTGCTCTTATACGTAAAGAACGCTCACTTGTTAGGAAGTTTAAGCATAAAGAAATTAATGCCAGTGCATCAGAAAGAAATGCACTTTGTGACAAAATGGCCGAACTGCAGAAAAAGCGTATCAGCCTTATGAAAAAATTTCCTGACTGGCAACAGCATCAACGTTTGAGCAAGCTGATTGCGCTTTATTGTCATCCGGAAGATAGGGCAGAGCTGCTTAATCTTACTGAAAAGCTCCGAAATGTTGCTACAGAGATGCGGGTTGAGAGTCTTAAGACCTCACAGCTTGTTAATTTTGCGATGAAAATGGTGAGCGGGACTATTTCAATTCTTTGGTCAGCCACTCAAAGTGTTGTGCGGTCTTATAGCCGCAGAGGCGCAGTTAAAGAAAGCTATCATCCCACCCGCTCCCGCCTGCAGAATCTTTTAAAGGAAGTTTAGGCCAGGCGCTTTGGCCTGAGATAGATCTCGTAGACGGATACGTTGACAAAAAACGTTTTGCGTATACGGAGTCGTGTATACGTATAAGCTACCATCTCCTGGAACAGCCCTTGCATTCTAATTCCTGAGAGCAGTTTAGCCGGAAAATTTTGCCGGGCAGGAATAATATGGGAGCAAATTTTAGCGCAAAAATTCTGAATAACGCGGTTACTGCCATCCAGGCGCAGCAGCAGGTGATAGCGAATATTTCAAATAATATCGCCAATGCTGATACTGAGGGATATGCCAAACGTATTCTCAATCTGGAAACTCGGGTTACAAGTAACAGAGGAACCGGTATTGAGATCGGTAATGGTGTGGTTGTAGGTTCGCTTACACGTAAATCAGATGAATTTCTGGAAAAAGTTTTGCGGGAGGCCATATCAGACAAATATTCAGCCGATGCACAGAGTGATATTATAACTCGACTTGAAAATTTATTTGACTTAACCGGTACTCAAAATACCATTGGCAGCGCGCTCTCCTCCTTTTTTGAATCATTGGATGGTCTCACCATGGATCCGGCAAATCTTGAGCTAAGATCTGAGGTAATGGAACGCGCCACTGATGTAGTGACAGCAATTAGTTCTACTTATAATGAAGTGGCACAGCTTCAGATGGAAGCTGACAAGCGAATTGAACTGGAAGTATCTTCTGTGAATTCCCTGACCTCTGAGATTGCGAAGTTAAATGGCCTTATTGGAACTGCTGAAGCCACAGGTCATGTTGCTGCCAGTGAACGTGATAAAAGGGAGGAGTTGATTAAGCAGCTTTCGGAGAAGATGAGTTTTGATGTTCGTGAAAATTCTGATGGTACAGTCGATCTGACTCTTGCTGACGGATTTACAATTGTAACAGGCACAACAGCACGACAATTGGAATTCACGACTACCCCATCTTTTGCTACTACCGGAGTACCTCCATCTCTATCAGGAGACAGGCTCGGTTATATTGTTTATGACTATGATACCAGCGGTTCATCCCCGGCGCACTTCGATTTAAGTGATACGCTTAAGGCTGGTGGCGGTACTATTGGAGGGCTGCTGAAAGTAAGAGGAACAAATGCCGTAACTAATACATCTGCTTTTGATGCTGACGGCACCCTTGTTGAGGTAGCTTCGCGTGTAGAATCGATAGCCCGTGAGCTGCTTACCAGCTTTAACGATCTCTATCTCGGGGATACCGATGGCGATGGAGTGCCGGATGATGGTGACAGCACCACGGCGGGTTTTCAACCCTCCGCGGTAGATCTGGATGGTAATCCGGTTGCCAATGTTTTCGGGTTTTTCGGGTTTCAGTACAGTGGCGCTACAGCAGTTGATGGAGACGGGGACGGGCGTCCATCAACGGCAGATCTTAATAACCTTATTACTAACGAAAATATAGTAAGTTTTGCCAGCCGCATGCAGCTGGCTGTTTCCAACCCCCGCGAGATAGCAGCTGCTTTTAATGATGATCCGGCAGCTCCGGTTGTTTATTCTCCTGGGGATGGTCGTAACATTGAAAATTTAGTACAGATGCAACAAAAGCAGCTTAACTTTAGCGTCGGATCGTTTACCCTTAATAACGCTACTTTTAACGATGTTTATAATGAGACAGTTGGACATGTAGGTAATGCCAGTGCCAGAATTTCGCTTACTCAGTCAGTCTCTGATGATAATTTACTGGTTGCCAAGGAACGTCGTGATAATTTCTCTGCTGTAAATCTTGATAAAGAGTTTACTGATCTTATTCAGTTTCAGCGTGCCTTTCAGGCTTCAGCACGTGTAATTAGAACTGCAAATGATTTATCTGATTTGATAGTGAGTATAATATGAGAGTTATAAGTGAAATTCTTCTTAGTCAGGTAAACAGACAGCGGGAAGAGATAGCACGTCTTGGGAAAGAGATTAGCACCGGTCTTAAAGTATCAAGGCCCGGTGATTCCAAGCAGTCCGGAACAATTGCTGAATTTCGGGACACCCTCGAAAAGATTAAGGGTTTTCGTGAACAGATATCAAATGCCACCAGCTTTTTGAATTACCAGGAAAGTATTGTCAACGAAGCCAATCAGATCATGATTAGGGCTAAAGAGATTGCCACACAGGCTGCAAACGAAACTAATGACAGTGTGGTGCGGTCGCAGATGGCACAGGAAGTCTTTGAACTTCGTGATCACCTTGTTAATCTGGCTAATTCGAAATATCTTGGTCGTTATGTGTACGGTGGGGCTAATGATGATGAACCGCCCTACGCGCCTAATTCCACACCCTATACCAATCCTGCTAGTGGCGCTGCATCGGTAAGATACACCTTTAATGAGGATGCTGATCCCGGTGCTACGGTAACCAGATCTGTAAGGGTTACAGATTCGATAACAATTACTGTTAACACTCCTGGAAATCAGGTGTTTGATAATGCCATACAGGCACTTGAGAGGCTCGGAAGGGCGATGGCCGGATATGAAACTCTTCCTGCCAGTGGTACACCTGATGGAACGGGGGCTGCCTGGACCTTTCCTCAGGATTACCAGACCCAGACAAAGGCGATTCAGAATGCTATTGATCTTATAGATACTGCCCGTGAGCAGGACATTATGCCTGAGCAGGTTAAACTGGCCGGTAGAATGCGCAGGCTTGAGACGGCCTCATCGATTTTGGAGCTTAGTGAAGAAAACACTAACGAGATACTCGATAAAATGCAGGGAACTGACGTTTTTGATGCCAGTTCGCGGCTGAGTTATGCCCAGACATCACTGCAGGCATCACTTACAGTGCTCTCGCGTGGCCTGGGGAACACTATTCTGGAATACCTGTAGCCGGCCAATGTTGTAAAACACCCTTTTATTTTTTGAAATGCGGGCGATTTTTGCCTTTGTCTGCATCTAAGATATTGTCTGCTGCCCTCTGAGCATTTATAGCATTAAAGTACGGTGAGGCGGAATAAGCAAGTTTTAAAGAAGAGATGTTATCTGATTGTGGAGACATTAGAGTGACAGTTATTGCCAGGGAAGGCGGAGAGTAAATGTTAATACTGACAAGGAAACCGGGCGAGAGTGTTTACATCGGTGATTCGGTCAAAGTCACGATTGTTGAAATTAAAGGGCATCAGATCCGTGTCGGGATTGAAGCCCCCAAAGAGCTCCGAATTTACCGTGAGGAGATATACCTGCAGATACTTGAAGAGAACCGGCAGGCTGCCCAGGCAGCTATGGAGAGCGATGCTGGCTTTGATGCAATTAGTGCCAAACCGACACAGCTGTCAAAGCTCGGATCTGGTGAAAGCCGTGAAAGAAAGTCTTCAAGTTTGAACGTCTCGGTTAAGAAGAGGAAGAAGCCATCTGATGAGTGATGAGCAGGATAAAAAGGAAGAGATAGACGAGCCAACCATGGTTGTCTCAAGCTCGCGCTTCGGGGACCTGGAGGTGCCGCAGAGCAGTCTGATTAAGTTCCCGGTGGGGCTTATAGGCTTTCCGCGCGCGCAGGGTTTTATCATGCTCGAACATAAGCCACCCTTTTCCTGGTTACAGTCAGTTGATGATCCCAATCTGGCCTTTGTTGTAGTTGATGGTTTTGAGTTCGGTGAGAACTACAACGTTAAACCTCCAACAGGCGATCCGGTAGTTGAGTTTAAAGAGGATGATGAGTATGCCATTCTTGTTATAGTTACAGTGAGGCCCGATCCTTCAATGACTACAGCCAATCTTAAAGCCCCTCTTTTTGTAAATTTAAGAACCCGTTGCGGCCTGCAGGTAATCTTTGATGACCAGCGCTTTTCAACCCGCCATCCGCTCTGGGGCTCAGCCGAGGAAGGTCAGACTCAGCAACCAGAGCCTGAGAAAAAAGGGGAAGGGGAGGAGTAGAGGGGGTTGTATTCTTGCCGCGAGAGTCAAGGTAACCGTAAAGCGTTCCCGTAGTCGTTGACGTCTACGAAATTCAATTTTTTCTGACAGTTTCGCACGAGTTTGAAGCATATATTACGTATACGTCGACGTAGCCGTAGACGTAAAACGTTCGCGTAGTCGTTGGCGTGTACGAATTTTATTCTTTAATCCTCTTAAGTTAATCCGATAGTCACTTATGGGTAGTTTGATATGTAAACTTTATTCAGGGATTGACGTCCTGATTGCTGATTCGTTCTGCAGCCAGCATCCCGCATTCAGCTGATCAGCTACTGCTGCTGCCGCTGAAAGTCGGAAAGCTGTAAAGCTGAAAGCTGGAGCTGAGAGCTGTTCAGCCGAGAGCCGGATGCTGATCCCGTTTCCGATTTCTGTTCCTGATTCTGTTAACTGATTACTGTTTTTCTGATTTCTGGATAAATCTGCAGCCAGCATCCCGCATTCAGCAGATCAGCTACTGCTGCTGCCGCTGAAAAACAGAAAGCTGTAAAGCTGAAAGCCGTTCAGCCGAGAGCCGCATGCTGACAGCCAAGTTTATTTCTGTTTAAAGACTACTAGGAATAAATATGCTGCTCTTTTTCAAAGCGCTCTTTGGTTTCATTGACTATTTCTTCCAGCTGGTCCTCGGCGCCTTTCGGATCAAAACCGATTTTTTTCGCTATTTCTATTATTTCGTTCATATCAGCCGGATAGCCTTCGGGACTTCCAATTCCGGCAGCATGCGAGACCATATCAGCAAGCTGAACAATGGCGGTCTTTTCCTCCAGCTCTGTTTCAGGAAATGATTCAATCGGATCGCGGTAATGTAAAATAGTCTGACAGGTTTCAGCAGAGAAGTTCCATTTTTTGGCCACCAGCGCCCCAATCAGAGGATGAGCAAAGCCGAAAATCTCCTGTTCTGCTGAGGCGTAATCAAGATTCTGGTCACGTATCATGTTCAGCACATTTTTGTATTCCTTGGCAGTATCTTTTTGCACCAACAAAACAATTTGTCCAAGACTGTGCAATAATCCTAAAAGAAAAATCTCTTCAGTGTAGCGCTTCTTAAGCATTTTGGCGATGATCGTTGCTGCCATCGCTGTTGACATCGAATTCTCCCAGATTAGACGTTCAAGATCACCAAAGCGCTTGTTCATCTGGCGTAATGTGGCTGCTACAATTATGCCTTTTAATGCCTTAAACCCTATCAGCATTATGGCCTGATTCAGGGTGGTAATTTCGCGCTGTCTTGCAAACATGGCTGAATTGGCAATTTTTAATACCCTGGCAGCCAGCGCAGTATCACTGGAGAGCAGGTCAGAGAGTTCCTGGGCAGTGGTATCCGGATTTTCAACCATGCTGATTGCGCGCGAAGCAACATTCGGCATGGGCGGAAGATCTCCTACCCAGGCTACAATTTCACGCCAGTCTTTGCCTTTAGAGAGCCGCCCTTCAAATTCCTGTGGTCTGTTTTCCGTCATATTGCCAAAAAGTAAATAAAAATATGAATATATCTGATATATTTAATATTACCTGTCAGAGTTTAAAACAGCTGGACAGGGGTACTAATCAATCGTCACTAAACCAGCATATCATAACCAGAAATAACCGTTTAGCGATAGTTAATTCAAATCAGTTTCTGTTCCTGGTCCAGGCGACTAAGATAATAAAACCCGGTTAAATATCAATGGAGTGGCTGAGAGAGCAACTTTCATCCCCGGTATCTGTGGGGCAGCAGCGCAATAAAATTATATTTTGCCTACAATTATCTGTAATTACGCAATTTTTAGCGGTTCAGTTTCTCTCTGCTTTTACCGATATACCTCATTAGGACAGTGTTCCTGCCGCATAGCGTGCGCTTGTGTGGTCAGGTTTTTTGGTCGGAAACTTTTTGTGAATGAGGGAAGGATATGGAATTTCCAACTGAAATTGATGGTGATAAGGGCATAATTACAGTACAGGGCGATCTTGATTCTGAGGCTGCCGGCGAGGCTCTCCGTAAGGCCTTTAACAATGTCTATGACAAAGGCAAGCGTACTGTAGTTCTGGATCTTAGCGATGTTCAGATTATCAACAGTTATGGTATCGGAAAGGTCCTGATGTGCTACAAGCGCCTTAAGGCTGAAAACGGAGTGCTCAAAGTAAGACCGCTATCAGGTTTTGTTAAGGAAACTTTTGAGCTTTTAATGCTTGATAAGCTGCTCCCGGTTGACGAGGGCTAAGCCGCTAATTCAGCGCCTTAATCCCGCCCTGATAATAACGGGAGTAATCCATCATGGACGTGCAACTTCAGCCACCGCGACTACTCTATGTAGATGATGACCCCATCACGCGTAGAATAATCGAAACGCTCTCAAAGCAGAGTGGCTGGGAGTACGACGTGGTAACTGATGGGCATACCGCACTAGCGCGGCTCTCAGAGCATACATACGATGTAATAATTACCGATCTGGTTATGCCCGGTATAAACGGGGTTGAACTTGTAAGAAACCTGAGAAGCAGCAGCGCAGCGCACGAAATAATTATTGTAACCGAACGTGCTTCAACTGATGAAGTTATCGGGTTTTTGCGTGAGGGGGCTTCTGATTTTATTCAGAAGCCGCTTGATCGCGATACGCTTGAGAATGCCGTAAAAAGAGCTCTAAGTGGTGTACGGGAAAAGGCTGTTGATAAAGAGGTCTATGGCGGCATAGTAAATGAGAGAACATTTTATCGTTTTCGCACGGACAATTTAGCCAAAATTAAAATGCCGCTGCATGTGGCTGAAAGGCTTTATGAGGCCGGCAGAATTGACCTGGGAGAAAAACTCAGGCTGGTGCTGGCCTTTCAAGAGGCGCTTACAAACAGCATCGAACACGGCAATCTTGAATTACTTTCCGAGTGGAAGGATGAGGTTGATGACCGGGGGCTTGATAAGTACTCACTGGTAAAACGTGAACGACTGAAAGATGAAAGTTATGCTGCCCGCGAGCTAACAGTACTGATAGAAGTTGCCGATAATAAATTACGGATAGTGATAACTGATCAGGGTCAGGGATTTGAACCGCCGGATGATTTCAAGCAGGGTAATGTTTGTTCACTTAAATCACATGGAAGAGGCCTGGGAATTATTCAGTCGTGTATGAACGAAATTCGCTATCACGATGGTGGTCGGACAATTGAAATGATAAAATTTCTTTAAGGGGTTAAATGGCGCTTAAATTTCGTTTAAAGGGGCTGGCCGAGACGTTTATAGATGAAATACGCTGCCCCGGATGTGGTTTTACGGGAAGAGATGATCAGAACTTTACTACTGATTTAACGCGCGTCACCCTTGAAGGAATAGTTGTAGTAGCCGAATGCCGGCGCTGCGGTGAGATCTTTGTGCCCGATACACAGCGCTGCGGAATACTGAATGCGCGGGAACTCAGAGTAGCTGTAGAAAATGATGCCCGTGAAACCGGTGAGCCGCTTTTTCGCGGCATTGAGGCAGTAAGACTAAGTGCTGAGCGCCTGAATGCCCAGCGCCGCGGAGATCTCCATTAATTCCAGTATATTAAACCGCACAGCCTGGCCGTTTTTTAAAAATCCTGCATTCTCTTCTGATAAAGTTGACTAGGGCCGGTAAAGCGTTAGAACTGGTAGTATGACGTTTTATCATCAAGATCAGCCTGTATTCCGGGGCCTTGACGAAGAGGGTCTAAAGCTGCCCGATAGTGTGCGCCGTGACCAGCCATTTAAGTTGCAGGAAGAAATAAGGGGGCGTTATTACAGAATGGTTGAAAACCTGGCTGGGGATCAAGGGTTTGTAGATCTGGCCCGTGGAATTATGCCCCGCCCGGATGATATTGGCGAGTCCTGGCACAGTTATAGAAGTTATAGCAAAGTGATAGGAGCATTGCTTGCTGCTCTTCCGCTTGATCCAGATATAGTGCGTGGGAACCCGGATTATCGGCATAATTTGATTAGTTACAGCAGGGATCTGGAATCAATAGGGGCGCGCATTAAAGAAAAGCAGCCGGCAGTCGGCATTACTGCCGCTGAAATTGGGGGGCATACGGCCGCAAAAATTGTTGAAGCTCTTGGAGGAAGCTGCTCTTTTGTTGACGCCGGCACAGCCCATATGGATCTGGAGCTAACCCGTGAAGGTGCATTTGATGCCAGATATGTAACTCTTAACAACTGGGATCAGTTTTTTGACCGTCAATTTGATTTAACAGTAAGCAACAGGCTTATTGATACAAAGTATAGAAGCGGACCGGTATTAGTTGATATGACAAGAGATGGCCGCATCAGTAGCGACTATCTGCGGAATGTTGCATTAGAAACCCTGGCAGTTTTTTATAATCTCACCAGAGAGGGAGGTTACAGTATTCATGGTGGGGCTATTATTAGTGCTCCTGTGGTATTTAGTTGGCTGGGGATGAGACCGGTTTTGCGGGCGTTTGAAGGGCCATATATTCAACATCAGGATCTTATAGTTTTTAGAAGAGAGCGCTCAACGGG
>RFHI01000098.1 GCA_003696425.1 Candidatus Dadabacteria bacterium
AAACGAACTCCCTGCTCAGATATCTTTATTAAGCTCTGTTTAAATGAATTCCAGCTTCAGAGTCGACAAACCAGGTTACACTCCCCTTGGCCTGCCGGTATGCCCGTGCGGGCAGGACACTGATGTTACCATCTTCTTCCAGAACTGATTTAAGCACATCGGCTTTGTTGCCACCACTTACTATAAAAAGAATACGTGAAGCCGAAAACAATACTTCCGGTGTCAGCGTAACACGCCAGCTCTTCTTATCCGGTGCCTGAGCCGAGGCGGCCAGTCCCGCAGCATTACCATTTAGCAGAGGGGAGCCCGGGAACACTGATGCAAAATGCCCATCTTCACCCACGCCAAGCAAAACCAGATCAAGCTTATCTCGACCATAGCTAGTAAATACCTGCTTTAATTTATCCGAATAATCGCTGGCGCCTTCATCAGGAGTAGCAAGGCTGGTATTAACAGTTACAAACTCCGGTTGTTGCTGTTCCGACAGATTAGAAAGTAACGTCTCTCTTACCATTCGCTGATTACTTTGAATATCATCAGCCGCGACCCAGCGCTCATCACCGAGAAAAAGAACAACTTTTGACCATTCCACATCATTTACACGTGGGGGTCTTGACAAAAGCCGATAAACATTGGCCGGGGTTTTGCCTCCTGCAAGAGAGACCAAACATGTGCCGTGATCGTCAATAGCCTCCTGAATAGACAGTACTATCTCATCGGCCACTACACCTGGAAAACTTTTCGTATCTATCACCTCTATAGAACTTGCCATTAGTTACAGGCCCCCTGCCCCGTCAATCCGGGTAAAAAAACACTACCTTAATAAGCCCTCAGGCTTCGCATATCACCACAAGAACTACACCAGCTCAGACTATAGTATGAACCGCCCCTTTCAGTAAATAACTGATTACATTAGTTGAACATCACTAGAAATTATGTTTATAGCTAACACTTTGATTTACTTCAAAATAAAGCCTGCCTTTTAAACCCCCCGGTAGTTCTCGTCCAACTCAGCCATCTCGCAGGCCAGTTTCAGTGCTGCCGGATAGTTTTTAACAGATTCTCCAATCACAAAATACTTCTCGAGCATCTTTAATGGAGTACCCTCTTCAAGGGGGGAAGAAAAATTATATTCATTCCCTAAAAGTTTTACCTCTGAATGCAGTCCAGATGAGTCACGCTCCAGAAGTACATGTGCATTCCCCCCGTCAAAAATAATCTCGAGATTTTTCAAGCGGGTTCTGAACTTACTTTTTCTATATTCAAAGGTGATTATTACAGTTCCTGCAGTTGGGCCATCGCATTCAAAGCCACTACTGCTAATAGCCACAGGAGACATTTTCAAGCGGTCACTTAACCATCCTGCCATTAAAAGCCCTGGTGTGGATGGGGGCTTTCCTTCCCGGTTTTCTGTTACAATATGAATTGCTTTAATAAGTGGTATAAACGAAGCCGCAGCTTTATGAGAAAAAATCTCTTTAATTTGTTGCCGCCAGTACGAAAGCTCTATCCAGCGCAGATCAACAATATGTTTAACTTTACCGAGTAGCCTGAGCGCATCTCTCACACCTCCTTGAAGCTCGACAGAATCACAATAAATAATATCAGCTATGTCACTCAAAGAATTTATAAGCTGATCAGGTAAGTCTTCACCAAAGAGCAACAACTCTGAACTCACACCGGGTAGTAAGTGTGCATTAACTACGCTGGGAAGAGCATCAAAACCGACAGGGGGAACATTTAAAATTATGCGCTCTGAACAAACATGTTGATTTCTTGAGAGTTTATGACAACTTGCCGATACTTCCGCGCTTATATCACTTACTTTCTTATCCGGCCTTATTGCAATAAAACGACATGGGTGCACAGGGGATATGGCGTCGAGCAATCTATTAATACTCTTACTGTCACTGCTCTCTGATACCAGTACGATAAAATTACTGCTGGCAGAGCGTGTATAAAGAGTGTCCGTTTCTATCGACTCAATTACCTCCCTGAGTTTTATATCAATGTCCTTAAGTGCTACTTTCATAAAAGTTTCTATAGCTGTATGACCTGGCGCATAAGTCGGGGTACAAATTTATAATTTTCTCCACGCATGTCCGCTAGCTGTTAACAGAGCGTCAGCTTCCAGCGGCCCCCAGCTGCCAGCCTGGTAGCGGTAGAGCGGAATAGCGTCGTCCTGTTTCCAAACCTCCAATACAGGCGTGAGAATTCCCCAGGCCTCTTCTATTTCATCGTCTCTGGTAAAAAGCGTGGCATCTCCTTTCATTGCGTCAAGCAGTAAGCGCTCATAAGCCTCCGGCGAAGGGACGCCGAATGAACTGCCGTAGGTAAAGTTCATTATAACCGGTTCAACTCTCAGTCTCGGGCCGGGGGGTTTAGCACTAATTCTAAGTGAAATACCTTCTTCGGGCTGAACCTGGATGGCTAACACATTGTAATCCAAGTCATACACCTGTCTTCCACGAAACAGCATTCCGGGAGGGCGCTTAAAGAACACAGTTATCTCCGTTATCCTTCGCGGCAACCGTTTGCCGGCTCTGATGTATATTGGCACACCACTCCAGCGCCAGTTATCTACTTCAATTCTCATGGCTACATAAGTTTCAGCTCTTGAACCGCTGTTGATACCGTCTTCCTGCAGATAACCTGGAACTGGCTCGCCGTTAATATACCCCTTATCGTACTGTGCCCGCACAACCCGGGCAGCAACCTCTTCTTTATTAAGTCTCCTCACGGATCGTAACACTTTTACCTTTTCGTCCCTTATACTGTCCGGATCACTTAACGAAATAGGTGGTTCGATGCACAGAAGTGATAAGATCTGAAAAAGATGGTTCTGGACTACGTCACGTAATATACCGGTCCGATCGAAGTATGAAGCACGCGAGCCAACCCCTATTGATTCAGCAAAAGATATCTGAATATGGTCAACATATTTATTGTTCCATAGTGGCTCAAAAATCCCATTTGCAAACCTGAACACAAGGATATTCTGAACGGTTTCTTTTCCCAGATAATGATCAATACGAAAAATCTGCGATTCAGCAAAATTCTGCCTGAGCTTTGCGTTTAACTCCCTGGCTGACTCAAGGTCATGGCCAAATGGCTTCTCCACAATAAGAGAAGTTCTACGCATCCCCTGTTCAGGATCCTCCACCAGTCCGGCTTTTTTTAGATTTGCCGATATCGGCGCAAAGAATCTGGGAGCAGTTGCCAGATAATAGAGATAGTTAAAATCCCTGTGGCAACCTTGACACAATGCCTCTATGCGTTTACCAAGCTCGGATATGTCGCTTTCTTTTGAGGCATCAGTGGGCTGATAGTACATATTCTTTGAAAATCCGGCCCATTTTTCTGAATCCAGTTCGCGGCGTGAATAACTGGCAACTGATTCTCTGGCTGAATCCCTGAAGTCCTGATCACTTAGACGGGTACGCGATGCCCCAATTATTAAAAAGTTTACAGGAAGATAATCATCGCAGTAAAGATTATATAATGCTGGAAGAAGCTTACGATGAGTGAGATCCCCGCTGGCACCAAAAATAACCAGCGCGGTAGAAGGAGGACGAACAATCCTGCTTTCACCTTCAGAGAATAAATTATGCATTAGTTAACCGAGTGATTTCTGTTTACTTTCGAGCGACTCTAACAGATCCCTGTACGAATCAGCAAAGGCTTTAACCCCCTTAATCTGTAATTCCAGCAAGAGATCTTCAAAGGGAATACCCAACTCTTTAACAGTAGCTATTATCTCTTTAGCCTGATCGAGGCCCTGATGTAGTCGCGCACTTACTTCAATCCCCTGCATTAAAGCATTAAGGGTAACCGGTGGAACTGTGTTTACTGTATTTTTCCCGGCCAGTTCTTCCACATAAAGAGTCTTTCTAAAGTCTGGATTTTTTGTTCCGGTACTGGCCCACAGCGGTCTTTGAACACCTGCCACACTGCCCAATTCGGAGAAGCGTTGACCACTGAACTCTTTTTCAAAATAGTTATAAGCCAGCTTAGAGTTAGCTACTCCAACTTTTCCAAGAAAGCTCTCACGTTGCTGTGCCGTGGTTTTTCCCTGCTCAACAAGAGTATCAAAATACTTCTCACAGATTGCATCTACCCGTGACACAAAGAAACTAGCAACCGAACTAATCTTATCTATAGCTTTGTCCTCTTTCTTTCGCCGTTCAAGACCCTTAAGGTATGCATCTACAACTGCTGCATATACATCAACTGAAAAGATTAGCGTTACATTTACGTTTATTCCTTCATAAAGAAGCTCTTCAATCGCTGGAATACCTTCTGGAGTTGCTGGAACTTTAATCATAATATTCGGCCTTTTAAGTTTGCTCCACAATCTCTTCGCGGCTTCAACTGTCTGAGCCGTTTTATCAGCAAGAAACGGCGAAACCTCTATGCTTGTAAAACCATCAGCTCCGTTACTCTCTTCATAAACAGGCCTTAAAAGATCAGCAGCCTGGCCTACATCTTCAATCATAAGTTCTTCGCAGATCTCTTCAGTATTAAGCCCGGAAGATGCTAATTCCTTTAAACGATCATCATAGTCAGCACTGTCAGCAATAGCTTTTTTAAAAATAGTTGGATTGCTGGTTAAACCGCTTACCCCGGCATCAATAATCTTCTTAAGTTCTCCTGAGTTTAAAACATCGCGGGAAAGATTATCGTACCAGATCGATTGTCCCAGTTGATTCAGAGCTTCAATCGTAGGATTTTTTGCCATAACAGTTTTGGTCCTGTAAGTTGTCAGACAGATATTAAAAAACTTTCAGCCACTATTATTTTATGCAGTAGCCATAAGATTGTTACAAGTATAGTAACATAAAAGTCCGAGTGTCTATTTAAAGCTAAGATGCTTACAGGAGATTAGTTGGATTGCTTGAATTTACATTTTTAAACAGCCTTTCACTACGGAAAAATCAACAGTTACTGCAAGTTACACGGAGGCTGTTTCTCTTTGGCTCTTTTTACAAACTGGTCTCTAACGATAATCGGGAAGTCACTTATAGCTCTAATTTCTTCTCTAATCCTCACACTGTTTATACGAGGAGCACGGCGTCCACAACGATCGTAATCACAGGGTTTTAGTATCTTTCTACGTACAATCATGAAAATGACTCCTACTTTACCCGAACGAGCGGTATCATACTAAATGCAATGAAACAACCTGTTTGGGAAACCATGCCCCGGAGCCAACGGTAATTCCGGGAAGAAGAAATACAGCTGGTGATCTTGGAACAACACGCCCGGCTGCAAACCAAGTATAAGCCAGATTTAAAACTTACTCAAAGGGGCAACAGGAACTATAAATCGCTATACTTTCAATTGGTTATATAGTTGTATCCTGCTCACGGTTCAGCCTGGGCACATCCATTGGACCGGGATACGAAATAATGTTGTTGCGCCTGTTCCTATAGTATTGCCAGGTGGTAATCAGACAGTGCATTGCATAGGGAATGCCGTTTACGTGACAAATTTCATCACCGTAATAAGTCGGTATCGGCCGCTCTACAATGCGGTAACCGCGCTCAGCAAGGGCCAAAATAATCTGGGTATCAAAGTGCCACGAATTGGTAAATGATTCAAAGGGAATATTACGCAACGCCTCTGTTGAATAGAGTCTGTAACCGGAGTGGTATTCACTTAAATCCAAGCCGGTAAGCCGATTCTGAATAAAAGTTAAAATCCTGTTCCCAATGTACTTATAAACAGGCATACCCCCCTTAAGAGCAGCACCCCTTTCGGACATACGCGAGCCAAACACCATATCGGCTTCACCATTATAAAATGGTTCAAGCAAATACGGCAGAGCTTCAGGTGCGTACTGGCCATCTCCGTGAACCAGGGCAACCACATCAAAACCGCGCTCAATCGCGTAGCGGTAACCAACCTTCTGATTACCACCATATCCCTGGTTCTTTTCATTTCTGTGAACAGTCAGCTTATCTATCTTGTGTTCATATTTGTATCCCAGTGCGGCATAATAAGAGTTGTCGCTGCTTGCATCATCAATAACAAAAATCTCTTCAACTTCTTTAAAGATTTCGTCCGGAATGCGATTAATAGTGGCAATCAGGTGATTTACAGCATTATATGCAATAATAAAAACGCCTACACGCGGCTTTGAACCACTTTTATTCATAAACAAACCTGGGGCAATAACAAAGCCTTAATTATCAGTATATTTTAAGGTGCCTATCAGATCATAACCCGCCAGGTCAGTTATTTCAACCGTACCAATCGTGCCAGCAGACACGTTTTCTATTTCCTCTGCCAGATCGTTAATAATAATTGTACCGTCAACTTCCGGGGCCTGGAAGCGTGAACGCCCCGAAAGTAACAGATCTGTTTCTGGATGAACACCTTCTATCAGAACCTCTATGTCAGTTCCCAACATTTCTGCAAGTCTTTTTTCATTTACTTTCTGCTGTGCAAGCATTATTCGTTCGCGCCTTTGCTGCTTTTCTTGCTCAGGGATCTGCCCCGGCATTAAAGCTGCTGGAGTACCTTCTTCTGCCGAGTAGGTAAAGACTCCAACACTTCCAAAATGCCCTTCCAGAACAAACTTTTCCAATTCATCTATATCTGTTTCGCTCTCACCGGGAAATCCAACAATAAAGGTAGTACGAAGATGAATAGCTGGTGCTATCGTACGAATATATTCTGTTATTGCGCGGGGTGCATATCTACCCAGTGGTCGTTTCATGTTTTTTAGCAACTGCTCACTGACATGTTGCAGGGGCAGATCGAGATATTCACAAATGTGCTTTGCAGAGCTGATTATCTCTAACAACTGCTGGTCTATGCCAATCGGATAAGCATAAAGCAGCCTGATCCAATTTACCCCTCCTCTGGCATCAAGCTGTTCAAGCAGCATACTTAGAGACTCGCCTTTTCTATCACGACCATAGGAGGTAAGATCCTGTGCCAAAAGATTTACTTCTTTTACACCCTGCTCTGCCAGCATATTTACTTCCTGAACAACAGACTCGATTGACCGGCTTCGCATAGCACCCCTAATTTTTGGAATAATACAAAACGTACAGGGACGGTTGCAGCCTTCGGCAATCTTTACATAGGCGCTATAATTCACACCTGAAAGTTGTCGCGGGGTTTTATCGTCGTAAAGGAAATAAGGTCTTCCAGCTTCTTTTAGAAGGTTTTGAATCTTATCAGTAGCAACATCTCCGATCTGCATAAGATCGTTTGTGGTAATAAACTCATCAACTTCGGGAAGTGCTTTTTGAAGTTCCTCACGATAACGCTCAACTGCGCATCCAGCAACTATCAATTTTCTAAGACGCCCCTCTTTTTTAAGTTCCCCTACTTCAAGTATACAATCGATACTTTCAGTTACAGCACTCTCAAGAAAGCCGCAGGTATTTATAACAGCCAGGTCAGCTTCTTCTACTTCACTGACAATATCAAAACCGTTATTACGTAGAACTCCCAGCATCACTTCAGAGTCCACCTGGTTTTTGGCGCACCCCAGAGTGATTACTGCAGCCCTACCAAAAAACTCCTGAGATGTGTGGTTCTCCTCAGCTGAAACCACATTCAGCGCTGGCACTTTGCTAGTATGATCATCAATTATATTAAGTTTACCCTTCAAAGTCTTCCCCCTGGTTGCGCCTATCTATAATATCGGTAC
>RFHI01000099.1 GCA_003696425.1 Candidatus Dadabacteria bacterium
GGCCCATAGTAGACCGGGTAGCATTAATGGCTTATTTTTTATTTTGGTGTAGGAAAAATAATGGAAAAAGCAGCTTTATTGAGTGTAACAGACAAAAACGGACTTGTTGAGCTTGCAGAAGTTTTAATAGAGTGTGGCTTTACTTTATTAGCTAGCTCCGGCACCGGGGAGTACTTAAAAGAACACAATATACAGACTACCTCAATTGAGAGATACACGGGCCAATCGGAGTTTTTGGGCGGCAGAGTTAAAACCCTGCATCCAAAAATCCACGGAGGTATTCTGGCCAGGCGCAACAATGAAAAAGATATGCTGGAATTGGAGCAGAATAAAATATTCCCGATAGACGTTGCTGTTGTCAATCTTTATCCGTTCAGCCAGCGTGTATCAGCCGGAGCTAACATGGATCAGGCAGTTGAAGTAATAGATATTGGTGGGCCGGCAATGATTAGAGCTGCAGCCAAAAACTTCTATTATGTACTGCCCGTCATTGATCCTGGAGATTATAGGGAGGTAATGGAATTTCTAAGATCTAGCTCAAAAATTGAACATAAACAGGCACTGGAGTTTAGGCGGCGCTATGCTGTTAAAGTATTCAAAGAATTGGCTGAATATAATTTAAATATTGCTGAATATATTTCTTCAGTGACTTGTGTTGAAGGCGATAAGCCCGAGGCTTTCACTTTCTGTTGTTCGTCTGGTAACAGATTTAGTCAGGTTGGCGGTCTAATTTTGGAAAAGGCTCAGGATCTTAGATATGGAGAGAACCCACACCAGGCGGCAGCGCTTTATGCGGATAAATATAAATCCTGGACTCAGCTTAACGGTAAGGAACTTTCTTACAACAATCTGCTTGATTTTGATGCAACATTAAGAATAATCAGGTCGGTCTCTGGTGATAAGCCTTTTGCGTGTATAGTTAAACATTTAAATCCCTGTGGAGCTGCCTGCTCTGAAGACTGTACTGATGCATTGAAAAGAGCAAAGGCATCTGATCCGCGCAGCCATTTTGGTGGTATTATAGGCTTTAATCAGAAGGTTGATTTGAAAGCTGCCAAAGAGGTACGAGCCGACTTTGCTGAAATTGTACTTGCGCCAGGTTATGATGATGAAGCACTTAATTACTTACAGAAGAGTAAGAACTTAAGGGTTGTACAGTTTGAGCCGGCAGCCGGCAGTAAGTACGAAGTTCGCTCTGTGGAAGGTGGCTATCTTTTTCAGGAGATCGATAGCGGAGTTAGTTCTGTAAAAGAAGCAAGGATTGTAGCTGGTGACGGGCTTTCGGAGCAGGAGCTTTTGGATCTTCAGTTTGCCTGGAATTTGTGTGCGCATGTTAGGTCCAATGCCATTACTGTGGTTAAAGATCAGCAGCTTCTGGCTGCCGGCGCGGGGCAAATGAGCAGAATTGATGCTGCCAGAGTCGCTCTTTATAAAGCTGAGGAACATGGTCACGACCTTACTGGGGCTGTTGCTGCATCGGATGCGTTTTTCCCTTTTCCTGATACTATTGAAGCGCTTGCACACGCTGGTGTGAAGGCAATAATCGCTCCGGGGGGCTCTAAACGTGACGATCAGGTAATTAAAGTAGCCTGTGATTTGAATATAACTCTGTTGTTTAGTAACGATCGTCATTTCAGACATTAATTATCAGTTAAATCTCGCTTGTGATTAAGCAGGAGGATAAAATGAAAGTACTGGTAATAGGTTCGGGAGCAAGGGAGCATGCCCTTATCTGGCGTTTAAGTAAAGATCCCGATGTCAGGAAAGTTTTCTGTGCGCCGGGTAATCCCGGTACCGCTGCTTTTGGTAAGAATGTAAACCTGTCTGTTGATGATCTCGGTGGCCTGGTAAATTTTGCGACGGAAGAGGGTATCGATCTAACAGTTGTTGGGCCAGAATATCCACTTACTTTAGGAGTTGCGGATCAATTTCGTCAGGCCGGCTTAAGAGTCTTTGGCCCTACAAGAGAGGCGGCAAGAATAGAGGGCTCTAAGAGCTTTGCCAAAGAAGTAATGCAGGCAGCCGGTGTGCCTACAGCCAGATATTCCTGTGTTGCCACAAGAGAGCAAGCCTCTTTAGAGATTAAAAACACTGGATTTCCAGTTGTCTTAAAGGCTGATGGTCTGGCTGCCGGAAAAGGGGTTTTTATCTGTAACAGTGAAATGGAGGCAGAAGAAGCGTTAGATACGTTAATTAATAAGCTTCAAGTTGAGAGGATTGTTATAGAAGAGTTTCTGCAAGGAGTTGAGGCTTCTTATATAGTTTTAGCGAGCGGAGAAAAAGTACTGCCGCTACCGGCTTCACATGATTATAAGCGTATCTTTGATAACGATCAGGGACCCAATACAGGTGGGATGGGAACTGTTTCTCCTACACCGCACTTAACCGGTGAACAGGAGCAGCTGGTGTTAAACAAAGTCATAAAACCGGTTTTAGCTGAGTTAAAAAGGCGCAATATACATTACTGCGGGTTTTTATATGCAGGCTTAATGGTACAACCCGACGGTCAGATTAAGGTATTAGAATTTAATGCGCGCATGGGAGATCCTGAGTGTCAGGTAATAATGCGGCGGCTTAAGGGGAATTTTTTTCAAGCTTTGTACATATTAAGTGATACCTTCGAGAGTCCACCTGTACCGGAACTTGCTAGTGACAGCAGGGCAGCAGTCTGCGTTGTGCTGGCTTCTCGCGGCTACCCTCAGAGCTCTTCTAAAGGTGACATTATAACCGGTGTTGAACAGGCCCTTGCTCTGGATGAGGTTGAAATATTTCATGCCGGAACTGCAGTTGATCAGCTTGGACGGCTGATTACGGCAGGAGGCAGGGTGCTCAGTGTGACTGCTCTGGCTGATAGTATTTCTGAAGCTCGCGCTAAGGCTTACCGGGCAGCAGACTTTATTCAGTTTGAAGGAAGACAGCTGAGACGTGATATTGGTCTGCAGTGATAACTAGAATTAATACTTGATTAATTAAATTAAACGGGTGAGTGGGTGATGTCACCTGATCATGCAAACTGGTATTGCTGCAGATTTTGTATTAATGATGTAGAAGAGAACGGATACTTACTGCTGGAATTAGGGGCAGAAGGACTTGAGCTCCAAAATGATAATGAGGTTCTAGCCTATTTAAGCGGCAACTGTGATACTGTTTTAAAGTTTACAACTGAGGCTCAGGAGCTTGGATTTAAGTATCTGGGTTCACAGCCCCTTCCACAGGTTAATTGGGCTGAGAGCTGCAAACAACTCTGGAAACAGGTAACAGTTGGCAAACTGAGAATAGTTCCTTGGTTTGATTCAAGTGCTCCACAAGATCTTTCCACTGATATAATCTATATAAAGCCAGGAAGTGGGTTTGGTACCGGGCATCATGCTACTACAGCTATGATGCTTGAACTGCTTCAGAATGATCTGATTCAGGACTTAAATCCGACAAGTGCCATTGATATAGGGACGGGTAGCGGGGTGCTGGCAGTGACAGTTTGTAAATTATATGGAACAGTAACTACAGCTATTGATAATGATTATTTGGCCATAAGCAATGCTACGGAGAATTTATCACTAAATGGTGTTTCTAACATCAGATTACAAAAAGCGGATTTGAAAGAATGTAGTGGAAAATATGATCTGGTAATGGCTAATTTGTATGCTGAGATTTTAATTGACAACGCATTAAATCTATTAAATTTGTGTTCAGCCAGGGGATTGCTGGTTTTATCAGGGATTATGGACGAAAAATTTCAACAGGTTGTAGACTGTTACACTGCTCTTGGGGTTGGCCTTAAGGTTAGCTTAAAGCGAGATGGCTGGAGTGCAGCTGTTATGGGGTAAGAATTATCTTGCCGAACTGTTTGCCTTCTTGCAGACGTTGAATCATATTAATGCCGTCAGAGAGGGGGGCAACCCGGTCAATAGCAGGAACAATATTTTCCCTCCATATAAATGTAGTTGAGTCAATAAAATCCTGGCGACTGCCCATGGTAGAGCCGATCAATGAAATCTGCTTGGTAAAAATTAAGCGGTTGTCAAACTGGATATTGTAACCACTGGTATTACCTACGGTTACGATACGTCCACCGCGGGCCACGGCGCGCAGGCTTTTCTCAAACGTAGCCGCCCCAACATTGTCAATAACCAGATCCGCACCTCTACCTTTTGTAAGCTTCATAACTTCCACATGCCAGGAAGGGCACTCTCTATAATTAATAACACTACCAGCGCCGAGCTCCTGTGCCTTTTTTAGTTTATTGTTGTTCCCTGCTAGAGCAATCACATCTGCACCAATTTTTCTGGCCAGCTGGATACTTAATGAATTCACTCCCCCTCCTGAGCCAACTACCAGGACAGTTTCCCCCGGCTTAAGTTTGCCCACTTTAAACAGCATTCGCCAACAGGTCGTGCCGGTAAGCAGTGTTGCAGCAGCACGAGTATATTCAATCTCTGCTGGCAAGGAGAACAAATTATTTATGGGAACAGCAACTAATTCGGCAAGGCCCCCGCGCATCTGTTCGCCTATGATTCGGTAGCCGGGACTAATGCTGTCTTCTCCCCGTCTGGTCCATTCATCCTCCCTGGTAACTACTCCCGGGTTGACCACTACACGGGTTCCCGCCTTCCAATTGGCAACTCCGTTTACTTCAACTATCTCACCGGCGATATCACTGCCGGTTATATGTGGCATCTCCAGTCTGAGACCACTCCAGCCTCGCCGAACCCAAATATCCAGGTGATTAAGTGCTACCGCTCGTACTCTGACTAGAGCTTCACCGGTCTTGGGTTGCGGGTCCGGTAAATCACCGTATTTAAGAACATCGATTTCACCGTGCTGTTCAAAAAAAATGGCTTTCACGGAAATATCCTAACTTTATTTAAGTAAACTTTGGAGCGAGCTGATTTTGTTCCTGTATGCTTCTATTTGTTTCTCAACATCAACATCAGGCTTATATTCTTTGAAAATCTCCTTGATTTCGTCAACAATAGCTAGACCGTGCCCTGGCTGTTCAATCAGCTGCAGTCTGCGTTTGAGCAGATCCTCAATAGTTTCAACTTGTTCTGTAGCCATAGCAAGCCGCACTTCACCGGCAAGCAGCGAGTCACCAATAACTTTGAAATTGTCTTTTCTGTCCATAAGCAGCCGTACTCTAGAGCCAAAGCGCGCTACGGCCTGTTCAACTATCTCTTCCCGAAGACTATATTCTCTACATTTTTGACGAAAGTCATCAATACTGGAAGGTAATCCCCCACCTGGCAACCGGCGCTGATTAAGCGGCGAAATCTTTATATTGCCAAGTCCTGCCAAGCTGACAACAGTTTTTAAGCCGTCAAAAACCGTCCAGTTAGCTGTAGTAAATTTTCCTCCCACCAGGGAAAAAACACCGTCGTTATAAGTCCAGGCGTGCCGTCTGGAAATATGCTCGACCTTTTTGCCTGTCTTTCTTACCGGCAGTGTCCTTACACCTGCATAGGCATAGTAAAGCGTATCTCTGTTAAGCTTACTTCCAGGTAAATCGTTATTTAGTCTTTCAAGTAGTAACTCAATCTCTTCTCTAGTAGGTTCTGGATCGTCGGGAGGAGAGTGAAGTTCTCTTTCAGTAGTACCAACCAGAGTGCCAAACCGATGCGGCCAGACAAAGTAGTAGCGGTTGTGCTCCTTAAGCGGTAGAAGGAGGGAAGGCCCTTGCCACTTGCTGTTAAATACCAGATGTATTCCCTGGCTATAACGAATGCTGTATTTTAGAGAACCAGGCTTGATGCGGCCCATTGACGCAACCCAGGGACCCGAGCAGTTTATCACAACACCTGCTTTTGTTTGATAATTTTTACCAGTTAGCATGTCGGTCCATCCTACGGTAACAATATCACTGGCACCCCTGCTTACATGATCAACTCGCGCATAGTTGAGACAGAGTGCGCCTTCCTGTCTTGCTGCGATAACATTTTCAATTACAAGCCTGATATCATTCATTAGGCCATCATAAAAGATAAAGCCGCCCACGACATCGGAACTCACTAGCGAACGGATGTGTCTATGAGCTTTATTAATATTTATCCACTCCGGGAGTTCAGAATATCTGCCAGCCATTAAGTTATACAGCATAAGACCCGCGTAGATCTTCAACTTAAAAAATCGCTGGTGATGTCTGAGTGGAATAAAAAACTGAGACTTTTTTACAAGGTGCGGAGCAGAATAATACAGGTCTTCCCTGGCTTTAATACCCTCCCATACCTGTTTCAGATCGAGGTTCTCAAGGTAACGTAAGCCGCCGTGGGCCATACGGGAAGTCCGACTGGAAGTAGCATTTCCAAAGTCATTTTTCTCAAGCAAAATAACCCTAAAACCATTAAAGGCAGCTAGGCGGGCAAAGGCACTACCGTGGATGCCACCGCCGACTACCAGTATGTCGGTACTGCGGGATGATTTAATTTGATCAATTACTTCACTTCGCTTGAGAGTAGTTTGTTCAAGCAGAGAGATGTTATCTTTAGAAGAGGATGGGTAAAGATCTAAAAATGACACGAGCTACTCTTTTATAGTAACAGAGAGTATTCTAAGTTCTTTTGGCAAAACTACTTTCCATGTCCCTGGAGATATATCCCTAAACGTAACCATGTTGTTTGAGGTTTTATCAGGAGAAACAGTAGATCCAATTCCATCAATATTAACCAGTTGTATTGCTCTAGGAGATATTTGCGCATGGTCAGTAATACTGACTACTACATTTGCCTTTGATTTTATATTTTTAATTCCTCTGGTCAGGCCAAAACTGTCTATTATTTTCAGACGGGCGGCAAATGCCGGGGAAGCCAAAAAAATAATTATGATGATCAAAAAACATTTTTTTCGTAGTATTAATCCGATCATAATGGGTGTCCTGTAATTCAGGATTTCTTGTTAATCTTGTCAGTGCGATATCGGTGTCTACATTATATCGAGGAAACTAGTTTTGGCGAAAGTGGCAATGGCTAATAACTTTAATCATAGGGCAATCTGAACAAAAAATTACGGGTTAAAATGGTGTGAGCCATGATAAAATCTTCCAGTGTCTTTATAGTTCGCAAGTAACTGTTTATGAATACTACGAAAGTAGAGCGTCACTGTATCTTGCATCCCAGGGAAAGCATGTCCGAGGGGGATGCATATCTTGCTACATCCTTTGAATCGTACCGGCCAGATCGATTTGCTGAAGTTCTATTCGGACTACATGACCGCATTACCAAGCCGTTTGCTCTGGAGTATTTTCTTAAAAATCAGGTTACTCATCTGTGCTTTTCTGGGTCGCCGGCTGTTTGTGATGTTCTTAAGGCTCTTATTTATTCTATGTTTTCAACTTGTGAAATTAGGCCGGTAAACGGGCCGTTAGTCATAGATGATCAGGAGGTATTTGTACTGACAGGAACTCTGACGACCAGACACGGCCCCACAATTCCGATAAACAATTATCAGTTATTCAGGATGGATATTTTGAGACCGGTTTTACATGTGCTAAGTCTATTGCCTCCGGAGCTTACTGTCTTGATTCAATATGTTTGTAAGCCGTTGCCCGATACTGCACTATTGCATGCCCGCTTTTTCATAGAGAGATGGATGTATTTTATTTTATCACTCATTTCTCCCTGGTGCTGGCTAAAAGATGACTATTTTAAAGAACTGCGGGAAGGAACAAAATGGAAAATTGATGCGAAACAATACAGGCTGGTGGGGAAAATACATATCGTAGCCCCTAAGGAAGTCGACCGCAGCTTGTGTTATCAGGCTTTAGAGGATATTTTACGTGCAATTAAAATTGCTGACCGCACAGGCTTTAACTGTTTCACGTTCAAAAGCATTAAAGAACTTTCGGAGTGTGAAGATCTTTTTACAGGCTTCAGTCTGGCTGATTCCAGAATATTGTCGCATAAAGAAGTCAATGCTCTATGGCACCCCGTAGACCTTAGCCACAATAATAACCTTGCTCGCATAAGCTCAAGAACGTTAGCGCCCCCGGGAGAGTTATTGAGCTATTCTGCTTCGCAGTACCCGGTTGCGGTTACGCATTATCGTGACCGTCAGATTTGCTTTGATATAGATCGCTCCCAACGCCTTAAACATCTTCACGTTATTGGTAAAAGCGGCGTTGGCAAAACGTGTCTTATGGAGCTGTTATTGAAAGCGGATTTCCATCAAGGATATGGGGTAACTATCATAGACTGTCATGGTGATTTAATTCGTGAAAGTCTGCAGCTTATTCCGGAAGAGCGTGCAGATGATATTGTCTTATTTGATCTTGTGCAGAGCGACAAGCTCCCAGTTTTTAACCCGCTTGTGGCCATTTCTGAAAATGCGCGGGAGGCGTTTATAGATAACTTAATTATGATTTTTGCTGAAGGTGCTGACGAGGAGTGGGAAAGCGATTCAAAAAGATTGCTTCGCCGCACTTTGCAGGCTCTATATCAGTCTGGGAGACCTACTCTGGTTAATGCTTATCTTATGATTATAGACCCTGTTTATCGAGAAAAATTTACCCGGCAACTTAATAGTAGTGATCTTAAAGAATTTTGGCGGGAGATCGGCAATGCTTCATTTATGAATATATCAGGTGCGGTCACGGTTGTTAACTCCCTGTCGCGGCTACTTTCAACTAATATGCTGAGTGTTACAATGGCACAAAACAAGAACGCTTTTGATTTCAGGGATATAATACGAAACAAAAAGATATTACTTGTTAATTTGCCCAAGCACAATCTGGGACGGAGGAATGTTCAGTTTCTTGGTAAACTTTTCATGATGCTCATTCAGTTCAGTGCTAGGGAGCTTTATGGAGAGTCTGGCTATAACAACACCACTAATAAGCACTACATTTATCTTGATGAATTTCAAAATTTTGCCACCCAGGCAGCTGTAAATATGTTTGAGGAAGCACATAGGCTTGGTCTGGCTGTGACCGTAGCTCATCAGAACCTGGAGCAAATTCCTGATGAGTTGATGAAACAGCTTATGGGCGCTTTTGGAAATTTGATTGTTTTTAGATTAAGCAACGCAGATTCACTAAGGGTGCAGGAGGTTTTTTCTGGTAAGATTGACAGTAGCGACCTTGAGCATCTGGACCATCGTAATTTTTATATAAAAACCTCCTATGGTGATAAAGTCTGTGATCCTTTTTCCGCACGCACGGTTGATTTGAATGTTTCGCAGGATAATTTAAATCAACGCTATTGGGCAGCAATCAGGGGTGCTTACTATACTCGTAGAACCGAGCTGGAAAAGAATTTTTTGGATAGACTGGAGTTAAGGTAGCTAGCACTGGTGACTACTCTGCAGCAATATAAAATTACGATTCCAAAGGGAACAGGGGATGTTGTATCTGCTATCTTTGCTGCAAGGTATTTTAATACCCCTTCGGCTTTTTGTGAGGAGATGCTGGTAGCTGTTCACAAAGCTTTGCGGGAAAAATTTGCTTTAGAGCTATATTCGCATAATAACCTGGTAAATTTTGCTTTACACTGCGATCAGAATCTTTCGAACTACCTGAACGCTGTTGTGTACTCTCTTC
Source organism: Candidatus Dadabacteria bacterium (assembly GCA_003696425.1). GTDB lineage: Bacteria > Bdellovibrionota_C > UBA2361 > UBA2361 > J046 > J046. Next base: position 9,527 of record RFHI01000099.1, read on the forward strand.
AACCGATGGCGGAGCTTGATGCATGTGAACCGATACTCTCTTTTGGCCAAAACGATTTTACGGTGGCCGGAGCTGAGATCGGGCTAATGCGTTCGGAAATTTTTCCGTTCAAAACATATCCGGCGACGATGGCAGATCCATTGCATCCGCTTTTAAACGAATTGGCAACTATTCCGCCAGATTTACTGGTTGCCTTTCAGCTGGTTGTTCAACGTATTAGTGATAATTTTCGCCTCCAGGCTTTGTTGTTTATAAAACGATTAATTGATCAGTTAGCCAGTAAAATACGTATTAAAAATTGGGTTAAGCAGGAGGTTCGCAAACTGCAACTTGAACACCTTAGGAAAAAGGCTGGTTGGCAGTACTTCAAAGCAAGTATCAGACTTGCCGTAATTGATCCGACCGGGACTAGCTCAGCCAGGGCGCTTAAAGAACAGCTGGAAACCGCGCTGCGGGGGCTATCCATGTTTACAATTGATGATGTAAATGGGCTAAGGGCCAGGCGCTATTATAAGCAGCCGAGTTTTCTTAATAGATTTACAACACTGCAGTTTTATAAGCCCTATAAACTCGGGATACAAGAAGTAGCGACTCTCTGGCATTTTCCCGGCCCTGATAGTGCGCCTCATCTGGCTGCAGTTACCAGGAAGCGTTTACCGCCTCCGATTTTCAGCGAGGTAGTGCAAAAGGATGCTACATTAGTTGGAATATCTAATTTTAGAAATTGTACCTTGCCGATCTTCCTCAATAGAGCTGATCGGGCGGAACATATGCATATTAGTGGCCAACAAGGTAGTGGCAAAAGTTCACTGATATACTCTTTGATTTATCAAGATATTATTGATGGTTTTGGTTGCGGCATAATAGATCCGGATGGTGCTTTATCTGAGAACATACTTAAGGTAATACCTGAAAAGCGAGTCTCTGATGTCGTAATTTTTGACCCTACAGACGTTGAATACCCACCGAGCTTTAATCCTCTCGAGAATGTTTCTGAGCGCTATCGATTGCGTGTGATGTCTAATATAATGGATGCTTTTTCCAGCCGCTTTAGTTCTATATGGAACGAAAAAGTTGAATTCATTTTAAGACAGGCAGTACTTGCTACTCTGAGTACAAAATGGACTACAGTTGCTTCTATTTATAGAATGCTTGGTGATAATAGGTATCGGAATGAGATAGTTGCTGCTACGCTTGATTATCTTGTTAGTTATTTCTGGAAAAATGAGTTTGGGTCAGTGTACAGCTCGGATGATGTTCAAGAAGCAATTACATTAATAAGTAGGGAGATCGAAACCCTTATTGGCATATCGCATTTGAAGCATATTCTTGTTCATCCCCATAATAAGTTTGATTTTGATGATATTTTAAATGCAGGGAGGATATTGGTAGTTCGCCTGCCACAGGCTGTTTTGGGGCAAAAAGATACGGCTTTGCTTGGTTCAATGCTTTTAACACGTATCTTTCAGGCTGCCATGGCAAGAGGTGAGCTTGCACCCAATCAGCGGCGTGCCTTTTATCTGTATATCGATAACTATGAAGAGCTTCTGTATCAGTCGCTTGATGAAATCCTTAGCGAATCAAGGAAGTATCGTCTAAACTTAACTTTGTCCAGTGGCGCATTTTTAAGATTGCCAGCCACTACGCGGCAGGCTGTGACCGGAAATGTATCTTCGCTGTTAACTTTTGCATTGTCTACAGATGACGCAGAAATTTTATGCAGTGAGTTTGGACCTGACATAACCAGCGAGGATATTAGTAATCTTATGCCAGGAGAGTTTTATGCCCGGACTATTGTGAATGGTGTGGCAACAGAGACTTTTTCGGGAGAAATTTTACCTCTTAATGTGCATGAAAGTGGTATGTTTGATAAATGTAGGGAATATTCCAGGGAGCGCTACTGTGATTCCGCAGAAATTGCCCGGCAAATTGTGGAAAAGTGGAGCGAGATAGGGTAGAGTCGTCTTATTACTGTATCATTCGCCTGCCTGGCTAAGCTGAAGGCTGCTTGGCTTCTTCAACAGGTTTGCTGTCTTCTTCCCCTGCCATTTCGCCCTCGAGCTTGGCAAGCATCTTTTGCTCCATACGCTTTTTAACCCGTGAACTGGCTCCGGAATAACTCTTCTGGTATATTTTTTTGGGAAAAGGCGACTCTTCAAACATGTCGACTGCCAGCTCAAAATAATTCTCCAGCGAGTCGCCTTCAAGGGTATGAAACACGGAACACATGTTTTTAAATCTTTTTATTCCGCGTCCAACATCGTAGCCGGCAGATTTAAGATAAGCCATAAGATTAATCTGCTCAATGACATCGTGAATTAAAAACTTAAGTGCTGCCTTTTCGCGGGCAGAGGATCTCTCCTTTTTAATTCTGGCAGCAAGTTCCGTAATCTCCAGCAGATAATCCACTGAGTATGGTTCAAAGAGCTGGCCATCTGCACCAATCATCATGTTTTGAGCTACTGTAGATGAGTCCTGATCGTTAGTTTTCAGTACCAGAATATATGCGGCATCCTGTCCCTGCGGCTTCTCTTTTGAGTCTTTAATAAATGCTGAAATTTCATCTCGCGGGATAGTAAAGGATATAAAAACAACGTTCCATTCCTGATCGCCATTCATAAAACCTTCCCCTTCCCGCAGGCTTCCGGCCAGCTGTACCTTGCCGAACTGATGCACTGAAGTAGTAGCGGTTTTTAACCGCATACGGGTATCAAGATTGGGATCTATTATTAGTGCATCGTATTTGGTAATTGCGCTCATCTTCTTTTAATTAGGCTTCCTTGATAATTATTTTTGCTGTCAGTAATGATAGTCGGCCTCTTAGGAGAGTTTCTTAAGGACTTATAAGAAATATTAGTGATATTTGGTGGCGCATAACATATTGATATTACAATGGTTTGTTGGGGGGGGGGGGGTAGAGTCAACCGGTAAAATACACGGCACAGCTTTTGAGTAGCAATTTCAATACTGGTAAAATATAAGTAAGGTTTTATGTCAGGTATTTGTAAGGGGCAGTCATGGTTCAAACTCTCGGGAAAATAATAATTTCCCTGATGATTACAAACTGGCTTTATCAGGAAGCCACAATTCTTGTACCAAAGTTCGATCGTTTTGCACGTAATATTTATCAAACAGTACGTATTCCAACTCATAATGAATGGCCGGCTATCATGCGAAAAGGTCCGGCAGCGCTCCTTGAACACAGGGTAACCAGTCGCTATCCCGGTCTTGTGAATCGTGAGGTGAGAAAGCTTTGGAATAGTGGCAATATGCGTAGTGTTGAAAATCTGGTTTACTCTACACTTCAGGATAATCTTGACGACATTCCTTATCTCCGTGACGCAATGATGTTTATTAGCAGAGCTGAATCGAGGAAATATTACTATATACCTGAAGTATCAACTCCATACTATCCTAAACTGTCCTGATATACAGAAGCCACTTTGGTGAACACACTTTTTTTAACGATGGATGACCTTAAAGGTCTTGTTATTTGATCTAACCCTCTATGCTTTAATATGGCTCGCAAATGCCGAGGCGAATATTGACTTGCAATTCTGGCTTCATCTGCAGTTATTCCAATAAGGGCAAGGTATTTAAACGTACCTGTGTCGGAAAGCTGCTCAGCAGGGAGTAGATAAAAGTCGTTCACGAAAACTGTATTTATTTTAGATTTACAGCTGGGTACGATTGGGGTCTCTGAAGAGAGCCCGGCCCCTATGGCAACTGTTTTGCTGCGGCTGCTTTGCATTAAAATCCAGGCCATTGTGAACATCCGGGCGGCCAGAGTGTCCGGATTGACAGCGGGGATTTGTTTTAATTCTGTTACGGGCAGCTGAAGTACGAATTCATTTCCTGCTGTCACTCGTTGAGAGTGATTAAATGCAGCCAGTCTTACACCGTCAGAGACATATAGTAGATTCTCTTCACTGCCACTTACAGAACCGGGCTTTTGAAAAACAGCAAGATTAATCTCTGAATTAATTCCCGAAGATTCAGAGAGATTAATGTCTCCGTAGCCAAGTTCTCTGAGCTCATTGTTTAGATCAACTTTGAAGGTCTTTAAAGGTTTCCCATAAGCAACCTCAAAAATTTCCCAGGCATTTCTTAATACAGGTTGATTAATAATTTTCTTCTTTTTTATTCGCAGTAAATCGGACCAGCTGGTGGTAAGGAAGATATCAGCACCTGCAAACCAGTCAGAAAAACTATTACCCTGACGGTTATGAAGGCTATAAAAGCAGCCGACCTCTTCAAGTTGATTTGAATACCCCTGTACAATAACTTCATATTTAATATCTTTAAACATCCCCCGCAGATATCTGCGTACATCTATGTGATCCCAGCTAAACTGAAGTGAAAGCGGTAGTCTCAGGTATAGCATGTCTGCCAGTCTGTTAGTTTCAATAAGCCGGGGGAATCGTTCGCGAGTTAGCTGTGTGAGTTCGCCAGCTTTTTCAAATTTTAAAGTTCTAAGATCTTCTACACGAATCATAGCTTTTTGCTGGAAGGTATAGGTGCAGCATCTTTCGCAGTCTTCGGGATACATCACTCCCAATCCTTCGAGATATATAGATTCTCCCTTTTTAGCCAGTTCGATTATCAGACCAGCAAGTTCTTCCTGCATAATTTTGCGTTTCTGAGGCGAAGTTTCCTGCAGATACTGAGAACGGTTGACCCTGTAACCCTTATTAAAAGCTATTATTCTTCCGCTCAGGCGTTCGGGGGTATGTTGAAAATCATTATTTTCAGATGATGCTGTTTCACTCATTTGTGGCTGCTTATCAACGGACTCCAAAACCGTCCGTGAGAATGCAATTTACTTAAATTGAGTGCTACAGTCCAGATCTCTTCTGACTTGGCCGGTTATTCTGTATCTACTTGAGCTTACTCTAATTTCTTGCCATCAGCAGAGGTCTGTTTTTAGGCAGCTAACGCTAAAGATAATTTTCTAGCGCTGATTACTAAGAAACTGAACAAGAAAGTACGAAGAAGTACCTAGTAGCCCCGGGTTATCACAAAATGTGTGTATACCCTGAACATGGGAGATATAATAGCAAATCACAGGAGGATAGAATGGCTATAGATGGAGTTAGTAGCGTACAGTCAGGTGCACCGGTATCACAGCAGGCCAGAGAAGCGCAGGAAGCTGAGGCTAATGATAACAGAGTAGAAGAACAGAAGGAGAGCCAGCGTGAACAGGAAGCTCAACAGGCCCAGGAACAGCAGGCTCAGAGAGAAGCAGAGCGCAAGGCTGCTGAGCGTGATACGATAGCAGTCGCATAAAGCCGGCCTGTTGTTAACAGATGGCCACAAAACTTAGCTTACAAGACTCTTGTTCTTTAACTTATACCTGGGCCTCGCAAAGAGGTAAAAGGTTAAAGTCATAGTTCAAGAATGCCGGCGATTTTAAGACGGCTAGCACTGTAGACGGCACTAACCGATAACTTTATTTATTGCTTGCAGCAATTGTTCTTTAGGAACAGCTCCGACGATCTGTTCAACGACTTCACCGTTTTTGAAAAAGATAAGATTCGGTATGCCGCGTACATTGTAATTGCTGGGGGTGGAAGGGTTGTCGTCAACGTTTAGTTTGGCAACCTTAAGTTTGCCTTCAAACTCCTTCGCAATTTCCTCAAGAACTGGTGCGATGCTTTTGCACGGGCCACACCAGGGAGCCCAGAAATCTACCAGTACGGGTGTATCAGACTCTAAGATTTCAGACTGGAAATTTGAATCGGTTACTTCGCAAACGTTTTCAGCCATGGTTTAACGAAACTCCTCAATTAGTTACTACGCATACTACCTGCTGATATTGACCTCTAGAGATAAGAAACGCAACCCGCTAAAGCTATTTTGCAATGGCTGCTGGAGGATATGAGCATTCCGTGGATGCAGCAAAACGGCGTTTGCGTATATTGAGGTGTTTTGTCTTACTTTAAGCTTATTGAACCCTTTTCGTATTTGTTGCGTCCTAAGTTTAAGTAAGTTGAAGTAAGTTATCCAAGCTTAACTGCAGGTTAAGGCGCAAGTTTTTTGCCGGATTTACTTTAGGGAGATTCTACTATGAAAGAAACAGCTCCAGTTACAATCCCAAGGGGAATTCTTACGTTTACAGTTGATTCCTTTGCAAATGGAATAGCTTTTGGCCGCCACCGCAGTGAATATCAGGGGGATCCCCGCAATTATTTTAGTCTCAGACTGCGTGATGAATCGGAGCTTGTACCGCTTAGGAGCCGCTATATGCTGCACCGTGATAATCCGTTACATGAACTTGAAAGGCATCTGATGCGTCTTTCAAGCCAGGGGGTTTTACGAAGTTCCCATATTTATCTTGGCGTAACTACTGATCCGTTTTTCCCGTTTGAGCATAAGTTTGATACCAGCATGAAGTTTCTGGAGCTTTTTTTACGTTATACCCCGGGAATGCTGACAGTTCAGACGCGTTCCCCGCTAATAGTTATTGCAATGCCGGTTTTTAACCGACTTGGAAAACATTGTTCTGTTACGATTGGTATTGAAACTTTCAGGGAGGATATGGTTCGTCACTATACTCCCGGCTTACCGTCTGTAAGGGAGAGATTAAAAACGGCTGCGGCTTTGAGGCGCTTTGGAATTGAGACCACGCTTCAGGCCGCACCGGTTCTTCCTTACGGCGACTGGCGTGCTGATGCAGCCCGTTTTGCAGAAGTCCTGACTGAGCACGCGGATTACATTTTTTTAAGACCATTATCAAATGGCAAAAAGGAGTGTGAACGGCGCTTAAGAAACACGACCCTGGCTAAAAAACTGGCTATGGACAGAAAATTTCACTACTTAAGGCCTAACAGTGGGGAGCCACTAAGATCGGCGATTGAGGCTATTGCGCCTGAAAAACTAAAAGTTCCTGATCGA
>RFHI01000100.1 GCA_003696425.1 Candidatus Dadabacteria bacterium
ATCGCTCGTGATGATTAGAGCAAATTGAAGCATTTTTAGAAACAATAATAAGATGATACTATATAATTTACCCACAGCTTTTAAACAGCATTGTTCAAGGCCTGAAAATATAGTCGGCATAGATGTGTACAACTTCTCTATTATATTGAAATATTAACTGTTAAACTGTCAGTAGTTTTTTAAGCTTTGTGGATAAATGCCGGGTGTCAGCTAAATTTATAAGAACTGTTGAAAACTTTACCTGTCTTAACTGTGGGAAAAATGTAAGAGGCAATGGTTACACCAATCACTGCCCGGAGTGCCTGTACAGTCTGCATGTGGATAACTTTCCAGGAGACCGTGCTTCTGACTGTGGCGGCATGATGCGGCCTGTCCGGGCGTATTTAAAAAAGGGGAGATTCCGCCTTGTTCACCGCTGTGTAAAATGCGGGATCGAAAAACACGTTAAAACAGCAGATAACGACAGCTTTGACGAAATAATAGTCGTTACAAGGCGCAGCCTGACAGAGCTTAATAAAAACTAATAAACAAACCAGGTGGTTACATTTATTTGGTTAAGGATCTGTTAAATCATATAATAACTAAAGGCAGCAGTTAACGGGTGTAGGGTAGCAGTATAATGATTTGTTATTTAAAGAAGGCGCGCTCGGCCCCCACTAATTCAGATGTCAAGCAGGAAACGAATGCAGAAGTTAACTCCTCTCAGCTTGCATTTGATTTTAAGGGTCTTAAATATCCGAAGTCTCTTAAAAACTCCCGCGAAAGGTTTGAATTTGGCCACGAACACTCAGAACGTAAAAACGATCAAAACTCAGCTATAAAAAGCAGGCAAAATTTTCTGGCTCAGCTTAAGCAGGTAGCATTTTCACCTGTTACATATTTTGGCCTTGGTTCAACAGCAGCTTTATTTGCACAGAATAAATATCTTGCACCTCTTGCTATCATCCCACTGGCTGCAGCACTGCGTAATGAAATCAAAGTTGCTGCATTAAACGGCAACAGGGAGTACAAAAACATTTCTCAGGATGCAACAGTCAGCACATTGAGATGGCTTATAAAGAGTCCGGGGCTTAACGAGACCATATTCACCTCTGTTGAGCTTACAACTGCGCTTGCTGCTCTGGCCAATAATGACTATCTGGCAACCGCCGGCTTTACTTTTGCTGTGCTCGGCAGAATCGGATCAGCTAACATAATTAATAAAGCTTATGCTAAAATCAGTCCGCTACAGTCAAAAACATCTGTGATCACATCGAAGCTTCTAAGTAAAATCCCAACGCGCATAAAAACTTTTTTAGGTAACCCCGGCGCTATATTTGCTTCCGGCGGCATCCTGATAGCTCTTTCATCGGTATTAAAGTACGGGCTTTCAGGTAACATCACATCCACAGCCATGCTGACTGCTGGCATAGCCTCCTGCGCTGCTGCTATCTCGGTGGCAATGCATGAAGCTGCAAAGAAGAGTCCGGCAACCTCGCGTGCACTTTATTTTTTAACTGCAGGTAATGGCTCCTTTGCCGCCTCTTCACTTGCTGCAGGCAATATGGTAATGGCACCGGCGTTTGCGCTATGGTCCGCTGGTAACTATTTCCTGGCCCGTCGAATGCAGAAGAAACACTCTTAAGAGCTTAACGGAAACTGATTCATTCCTCAGGGCGTCTCTTTCGAGAGCCCTCAATCAGGCGGTCAACCGCTTCGCTTACATCAGCTGATGGATGAAACGAGTTTAACTCAGGCTCGTTCACAATCTCAAAGCCGACCTCAGAATAGCTGAACTTTCCACCAAACCCGTTATTAAGCGAGCTATCGTAGGAGTTTCTAAGTGCCCAGGCTATCCTTTCTGATGAACGTACCAATGCCTCGGCCAGACGCCTGTCAAAGTCAGCAGGAAGCTGCAGCATAAGCCTGCCCCCCTCTCCCCCCGACTCAGGGTGCACGGGGCGTACATACAGCCTGCGGGAGATGCCCTGATCTTCACCAGCCTTACGAAAAGTAAGCTCAACTGCAAGCCGGCCATCAGAGCCAACAATGTGAACATGTTCACCACTGCGCAGCTCAACAGTATTACAGGCAATAACATTGGTGCATATTATTTCCGGGTCAAACGACTCGCGGTCATTTTCATGATCCGGCCCGCCGTGATTTCTGTCAATCTCCATAGCGCCCCTGTCAAATACACGCTGCCTGACAACAATTATGCCACCTGCTCAATTTTAATCAAAAAAACTTTTCAAAAAGAGTTGACCGGCAGCTGTCATGCAGGCAATGTTTGCAGGTACTTAGTACTACAGGAGAACCAAAATGCTAGAGTTTTACATCGCTGAGCTTGAACAGGGATCTAAAGCAACTGCAAAACTGCTGGAGCTCCTTCCGGAAGACAAATTTGGCTGGAAGCCGCATGAAAAATCCTTAAGCTTAGGTCAGCTGGCACATCATATAGCTCCGTCCCTGCCAGCATGCTGTCAATTTTTAAGGTTGATTCCTTTGAAATGACAGAGCTGCGTCCCTCCTTTGACTCCTGTAAAACCACAGAAGAGCTTATGGGCCTTTTTAAGAATAATCTTAATGAAGCCTTATCAACTCTTAAATGCCGGGACGAGGATTTTGCAATGCGCGAGTGGACATTTACCCGTGAGGGCCAGGTAGTTCTGGCCGCACCGCGTATTGTAGCCATCCGAAGCTTTCAGCTTAACCCGCATTTTTCATGAGAATTCGTCACGAGAGGCGCAATTTTGAACCGAGGTTGGATTAAGAAAGCGCAGGAATACTGGAGTATGGCGAGCATTTTTTCATTCAAGGTCGGCCAAAAGTGCGCCTCGCAGTAAGACTACTAATGGCAGTAAATCAGTGGCTCGGCAATACCGATCTATTTCCCAATAAATTAGGCGGATAACCTGGATCTACTAAAATTTCTCGTTAAAAATTCGGGTTAACCATATTTACCACCACCGCGGCCAGCTTACAGTATATTTACGGCTGCTTGCTATTCCGTTACCAGCAGTGTACGGGCCGAGCGCGGACGATAACCCGTTTGCTTAACGCCGGCTATAAGCCGGCCTGCTCCTTAAGACATTCATAATCAACTTTGCCGGCAAGGGTGCGCGGCAGGGTTTTAATTGTTATTATCCTCTGCGGATACTGGTAAGAGGCAAGCATCGCCTTTAGCGCACTTTGAAAGTGTTCCACGTTAAACGAGGATGCAGAATCGGGCACAACAAAAAGCACTCCACTCCTTCCCCATTTACTATCCTTAACATCTATCAGCGCTGCTTCCCTGATGCCGCCAGCTTCAAGGGCCATCTTTTCAATATACTCACACGAGACATTCTCACCACCAGAAATATAAACCCGGTCAATTCTGCCATCTACCCGCAGATAACCATCAGGATCGAGGCTGCCGCGGTCGTTGGTCTTATAAAAATCCTCTTTTCGTTTAATCACTGAACCGTCATCAGACAACAAGCCATAGTATAGGGTATCAGCATAGACTACTATCCGGCCCGTCTGATTAGCAGAAAGCTCGCATCCCTCCTGATCCACTATTTTTATTCTGATTCCCTCAAGCGGCGTTCCGGCTGTCTCTAAATGCCGGCCCTTTTCTTTAAGCGAAAGTGCTGTAACGTGACTGCCGGTTTCTGTCATGCCATAGGTTGTTACAACCGGAAGCCCGTTCTTTAAAACCTGTTCCAGTAAACCACTGTCCGAAGCTGCTCCGCCCAGCATGATGCATTTTAAATTTTTAAGCACCGTTTTCTCATGATCCAGTACAATCAGGCGCTTAAGCATTTCGGGAACAAGTGAAATATAATTACCTGCGCCCGCTTTAATAAGCGACAATAGAGTTTCAGCTGAATTTGAAGCGGGAAGAAAAACCGCCCCGCCCGAGACCAGCGCTCTAATTAAAATCCCAAGTCCACCAACATGGAAAAATGGAAGAGATAAAATCCAGCAGTCATTTTCACCAAAGCCGCTTCTTTTGTTTGATCTTTCAGCCAGAAGTCCCAGCGAATTTAAATCAAGAAATACCCCTTTAGGCTTTCCAGCTGTACCGCTGGTAAATAAAAGCAGGAGCCCTGCATTGGCGGCTGCGCTGCCGGCATGCAGCCGAGCGGCATTTTGCAAGTGATCGAAAAGATCCTCAAGATAACACAGCTTACAGACTGGCTCAGATAGATCGACCCGCCCCTTTTTTGCGGTAATAAATACGCTGGCTCCGCTTCGTACAAGATAATCGTTTACCTGTCGGCTGCTGCTTCTTGAATTCAAAAGCACCGGAACGGCTTCTGCCCTGATAAGCGCAAAGAAAAGAAGTACGCTCTCGATACTAAAGCCAGGTATAAAAGCTATTCTCTCCCCGGCCGTAACACCAAAGGATTGAAGTTTTTCAGCCAGGCGGCTTACAAACAGATCCGCCTCTTTAAAGCTCAGCGACTTTTCACTGCTCTTTAAAAAGATATTATCGGGCCAGTTCTTTTTAGCTGCACTTAATAAATCACGGCCCATCATCAGGCTCCGGCCGAAATTCCCAGTGAGAACAGAATACAATAGAGAACCAGCACTCCGCCTGTTCCTGCCAGCACCCCGTTAAGCTCGGGCAGTGAATTGACTGCCACCACCCGGCGCCCCAGGAAAAATGCCGGGATTAGAAATAAATCCGCCAGAATTACTGCATGGCTGTAATCATAAAGATAAACCAGTAGCGGCGGAATAAGGCCTGCCAGAATAAACATCAGCAAATATTCGGCTGCGGCAAAGGAAGCACCAAAACGGGCAGGCAGCGTAAGCTTTTTTGCTTTTCTGTCTTCCTCAATATCACGCAGGTTATTTACGGTAAGAATTGCCGTAGAGATAAAACCGGGGGCCAGACCGGCAAGGATGATATCACTTCCTACAGTTCCTCTCAGCAGATAAAAGGTTCCGGCTGTTGCTACCGGCCCGAAAAAGACAATAACAAAAATATCGGCCAGCCCGCTATAAGAGAGCGGAATTGGTCCGGCCGAATAGGCAAAGGCCAGCACAAGAGATACCAGCCCGATAATCAGAATCGGAAGACCTCCCTGCACTACCAGGTAAAGCCCCAACAGCAAGGCTATTATAACTGTAACTACCAGGGCACGCCTCATCTCCCCGGGTGAGACCAGACCTGCCTGTGTCACCCTTAGCGGCCCCACCCTATCGGCAGTATCAGCGCCTTTTAAATAGTCAAAATAATCGTTGGCAAAGTTGGTTAAGACCTGAATTAGAACCGCACAGATTAGAATCACTGCTAGAAGCAGCATACTAACCTGTGCCTCTCTGGCAGCCAGCACTGCTCCAATTACAACGGGCACCACTGCGGCCGGAAGAGTCTTGGGCCGGGCTGCCAGAAACCACGCCTGCCACTTTTTAACTTTCATTTCTTCTTACGGTTTTCGTTTAAATTTTGAAAAATCCGGGGGCCGCTTTTCAAGATAAGCGTTTCGCCCCTCCTGACCCTCTTCGGTCATGTAAAAAAGCATGGTAGCGTTTCCGGCCAGCTCCTGAAGCCCGGCCTGGCCGTCACAATCGGCATTAAGGGCTGCCTTAAGACAACGAAGCGCTATCGGGCTGTGCTTTAAAATCTCCTGACACCACTTAATTGTCTCCCGTTCCAGCTCTTCCAGCGGCACCACACAGTTTACAAGTCCCATTTTAAGTGCTTCTTCAGCGTTATACTGCCGGCAGAGAAACCAGATCTCGCGCGCCTTTTTCTGACCGACCACGCGCGCCAGGTAGCTTGCTCCGTAACCACCGTCAAACGATCCAACCTTTGGGCCGGTCTGGCCAAAGATTGCGTTATCTGCTGCAATGGTAAGATCGCACATAAGATGGAGCACGTGTCCACCGCCAATTGCGTAACCTGCTACCATTGCAATGACAGGCTTGGGAAGAGTTCTAATCTGGCGCTGAAGATCTAGTACATTCAGCCGCTCCGTGCCGCCATCATCCTTATAGCCGGCCTGACCGCGCACGCGCTGGTCACCCCCGGAGCAGAAAGCCTTATCGCCTGAACCGGTAAGAATCACGACTCCAATATCGCTGTCATCACGGGCATCGCTGAAGGCACGCTGCATTTCAACCACGGTAAGCGGCCTAAAGGCGTTTCGCACTTCGGGCCTGTTAATGGTAATTTTAGCTATGCCGGAGGACTTTTCGTAAATTATATCCTCGTAATCCCCGGCTCTTTGCCACTGCATAATCTGCTTCTCCAATACCGGCTGACTCAAGACTCAGTTGTAGACTGAAAACAACTTATATCAACTATTAGGGCGAAAAGCACGGGACTGTTAGAACTGTTGTGTAAACGGCAGACGAATCTCTTTGAAAGGTCTCATAACCTCTCGACTTTTCAAAAAGATTCGTCCCCGATAAGAGTTGCGGACTTTCACTTTACACACTTACTTTGTCAGTCCCGTAAGCACCACCAATAGAAGTCAATCAAGCCTTCGGCCTCGTTTTATTTTTATATAACCCCTTTAAATTATGTTACAAGCTCTTCGCCCATAAATACCATGGGCACAATTTAACAGCCTGCAAGAGCTCTCTTGCCTTATAATCTTAACTGGCTCTAATTACACTGGATTTAGTTTTCCCCCGTTAATTAGTCTGAAAAAAGTGCCGGCCGCACAGGACAAGTAGAGCAGACAATTCACTGCTCTAAGATACACAAGGCCCCTGATACAGGACTCTGCCAGTCTGCTGCAATCAAAGGATGCCACCTTTAACGCTTGACGTTATTAACGTGTTGCGTTATTATAGGAGCAACGGAGATGATAAAAAGCTTTAAATGTAAGGAAACCGAGAAAATCTTCCGACGCAAGGGGTCAAAGAGATTTAAGTCGGTACAAAAGGTGGCCTTACGTAAGCTGCTCTTACTGGAGGGCGCGGGCAGAATCGATGACCTACGGGTTCCGCCTGGCAATCGTTTGGAAAGATTAAAAGGCGCTCGAAAAGGTCAGTACAGTATTAGAATAAATGACCGATGGAGAATTTGTTTCCGGTGGGCTGATGGAAACTCATATGATGTTGAAATAGTTGATTATCATTAAAAATAGGTGATTACCATGGCAAGGAAATTAAAACCAATACATCCCGGGGAAATACTGCTTGAAGAATTTCTCAAGCCAATGAAAATCTCTCAATACCGGCTGGCCAAGGATATATCAGTTCCACCACGACGCATTAATGAAATCGTTCAGGGGAAAAGATCAATCACTGCCGATACAGCCTTGCGGCTTTCGCTTTACTTTGGTTTATCCGAGCGGTTTTGGATCAATCTGCAGGCCTGGTACGATCTTGAAGTCGAAAAAGATAAACTGGGTAAGCGTCTAAAAAAAGAAGTCACTACGGTGGCAGCATAACATGTATTGATATGACCCTTGAGTTCTTAATCACGTGAACTGCTGCTCTACCCGCCTGTAAAGCTCGTCCCTTACAGAAACTGTTTCTTCTCTGTCACAGACAACTTCCAGCAGGTGTACTCCACCGGAAACGCTCCAGCTTCTAATCCCCTTAAGATAATCATCGTGAGAACGAACCAGCTGATGGCTGATTTTAAATTGTCTGCAAGCCATCTCAAAAGAGCTTATCGCATGCGGAGCAATAAAGAGTTTCTCAAAGTGCTTAGACTCCCTGGCGGGCAAGGTTCCGAATATCGCTCCGCCATTATTATTCAAAACAACTACAAGGACAGGCGAATCAACCTGCTGCAGTAACGCAAGCGAGTTAAGATCATGTAAAAACGCCAAATCTCCTGTAAGCAGCGCTACGGGCTCACGCACTACGCAAGCTATTCCTGCAGCACTTGCAACTGTACCGTCAATTCCGCTTACCCCGCGACTGGTATAAACGTTACATGCCCTGTTAAGAGAAATTAACGTATCAGCCTCGCGAACCGGCATGCTGTTGGCTATCTGAACAAAAGCGCCATGCGGAAGCTCCTGAAAAAGAGTCCTGACCGCATTCCATTCATTAAATCCGCTCTGATCCAGTACAGCACTTATTACCTCATCAGCTATTGATTCTGCCGAAGAGACAGCTTCCAGGTACCCGGCAGAAACAGAAATATTTATACCTGAACATGCCGCGCTAAAACTCTCTATATCGCAATGAATAAACTCATCTGCCAGAAAAAATTCATCTTTAAGCCTTGGGCTGTTATTAATCCGAACACAGGCAGCCCCACTGTTTCTTATCAAGGAAACAAGATTTTTACTTAAAAACGGTCCGCCAAAGTGAAAAATCAGATCCGGGCTGCATTTTTCCTGAAACTCATCCAAGGCACAGTAAAGATCATAGCGCTTAAAAACAGCTGTCCTGTCATCCTGTGAAAGTGAAAATACCCCCGAAGAGATATCGGCAAACAGTGGTATCTTGAAATTTTCCGAAAGCTCGGAAACTGCGCGGGCTGCTATGGCGCTATTTAAATGACCGGCTATAAAAAGTGGGCGCCTGGAAGATTCAAGCCTGTCCCTTATAAAATCAAGCGTTGCTTTACTTACCGGGAGAGCAGGCTGGCGGTACGAAGTAAATGGCTTCGCGCTTCTCTTCCACGGACTGACTCCGTTAAGATAGCCCGTGTTTACCGCGGATTCATCATAAAGCGGCTCACGAAACTGGCAGTTAAGCTGCACCGGCCCACGGCAGTCAGAAAGCGCTTCTGCCCAGGCGCGATCAACAAGGGAGAGCAAAAAGGCGGGATTAATCTCTTCTGATGGCGCAGGAACGTCAAACTCAAAGCGGACATACCTGGAAAATATTCCGGGCTGGTTAATTGTCTGATGCGCCCCGGTCTCGCGTTTTTCAACCGGCCTGTCGGCGGTAAGCAAAATCAAAGGGACTTCGGACTGGCTCGCCTCAATTACCGCCGGCAGATAATTTGCAACTGCCGTACCGGATGTGCAGATAAGTACCGACGGCAGGCCCGATACTCTGGCAGCACCGAGCGCTGCAAAAGCTGCGCCACGTTCATCAAAATGGGTATGAAGATTAATTTCTGCATGTTCAGCAGCAGCCAGGGCAAGAGCAGCTGAGCGGCTTCCCGGAGAGAGCCAGAAATTTTTAGCACCAAGCCTCACCAGCTCTTCAACAATGAGGTACCCCCAGGTTGCGTTAATTCCCCTTTTCATGACTTTCACCTACCCGGCAGCAGCTGCCTGTCTGCTATCAGCTGTCAGGCTTAGACATCTTTTAAAAACTTCTGTCTTAATATCCAATTCATGCCACTCACTTTTGGCCTGAGAGCCCGCGACTATACCGCATCCGGCAAACACAGAGAGCTTATTGCCACGTACCAGTGCAGATCTTATTAAGACATTACACTCAAAACTATCTTCCAAAAATACTCCGGCAAATCCTGTATAGAGGCCGCGATGAAATGGCTCAAGCTCCCTGATTCTACTTATCGCCTGCCGGCGCGGGATACCGGCCACAGCTGCAGTCGGATGAACTTCTGAAAGAAGCCCAAGAGCCGTGGTATAGCTCTTTGTGCTGCCGCTAACAACTGAATGCAGGTGCTGCACGGAAGAAAGCTTCACTACTTCCAGATCCCTACAGTTTACATCTGTTAAGTCACGTCTGAACTTTTCAAGCAGCTCGTCCCGGATGATGTTATGTTCAAGCCTAAGCTTCGCACTCCTACAAAGCTCTTGAGTATTGGCGCTCTCTTCCTGTGGACCTGCCCCACGTGCTACGGTTCCCCCCATCACATCAGCACTAACAGTGCCATTATGGTAAGCCAGGAGCAGTTCCGGACTAAGACTGATAAAAGCGCCCCCGGCAGATGGACTGTAATATGTCTGGTAATTTCGCTGTGCTTCCGGAAGGACAACGCGATAAAAGGAGTAAGGATCGAGCTTATCTTCTAATGTATAATCCGTACGGCGGCCTAAAACGATCTTTCTCAACTGACCACCTTTAATTTCATCCAGCGCTTCTTTCACCTTCCCCTGCCAGCCCGGCCACTCCGGCAGATTTAAAGAACTTATCACGCCAGGATATTTCGCATCACACAATCTGCAATCTAAGGGAATATTTCTAAAAGTTAACAGGTCTCTTTGCAGCTGCTGCTTTAACTCTTCAAGCTGATTATCATTAAAGATTCGAGCTGCCCTCACAACCTTTACAGTTGTACCTTTTCTTAAAAGATAAAGGTTTGGGAGAAAAACTGTGTTGACAGGGAATCCCTCCCACAATCCGGTACTATGACTGCTACCATCAAACTGTATGAGTGAAACAAGTGCCAGTTCGCCGGAGAGGCCGCTGCTGTGCATTAAATCGCTGGCCTTAATAAGCAGGTTGGAAAATTTATCGCCTGCACCTTCTGAATAGCCAAGCGCAATTCCGGCTGCTGCAATTTCAAGCTCAGCAGTTCTATTACGCCAGTGAAATTTGGGATAATTTTCTGTCTCTGCCAGCCAGTTAATGAAATCCGGCATGTAATCCAGCGTTACAGATGCCAGGCCAAGTCTCTCCGTGTTGCTTAATATAAGCTGCGCCGTTTTAATTTCAGGTAGTTCTTGATTCAAAGTGTCGAGCCTCTACAATAAAAACTTCTTACCGGCCTTGAACCTTACTACAACTTGAAGAATCGATAAAAACCGGTTTTAAGGCTCTCTGGTTAAACTTTAACATGTTGACCTTATTATATATTTTAAGTTTGCATTAAGAATTATCGATCCGCAAAACTCTGCGGACCCGCTCACAGGAACCTGGTTTGTTTGCCGCTATGCAAGGGGGCAGTTTAGGATTCTGGGGCCAAAGGTATAGCCAAAAGTACGGGGCGAGAAGAGCTTCTGGCCGGCTGCACTTCTCCACAAGGCTCTGGCCGGAAACCCAAGCACCTCCACATCAATCCCTTCTCTCAGATCAAGATTATAAACTGGTAAGCCGTCGGCGTTGAGCAGTATAATACAGTCCGGACAGGTGAGTGCCACTTCACCATTTATCCAAAGAATCAGATTTTCATTCTTTACGTATATTTTAGCATCTAACCCCTCACCTTCCAGAAGCACCTCCATCTCTAAAAATCCGGGGCATTGTCTCTTCAGAATCTCATGAACAACCCCTCTGAACAAACGGCAGCCGCTGAATCTTGTAATAACTTCATCAATCTTTCCTTCAGACAAAAGGCTTCCGGCCATGCGCGTATCAGACACTGTTCCTGTTTCACAATAGTTTCTAATATCTCTAGCCAGTAATGGATAACCAAGCACATAGGCAGTTCCTTCGGAAAAAGAGGCAAACATACGAAAAAAACCTTCTTCGGCTTGTGGTGACGATGTTCTCAACAAGACAGAAACATCTCCTCGCCGGTTTGCTGCCACCGCCGGTGTTCGCGGAACTCTAAACAGTGTGAGTGTCTCCAAAAAAACTTCGGGAGCCGATCTTCCCCCGACCACATCTGCATCAACAACCGGAACTTGAAGATGCGCTGCCAGTTCAAATGCAGCTGCAACAGCATAAGGACCGATCTCTACCGGTATAACGGCTGAAATTTCATGACCAAGATATTGCTTCAAACTGAACACACACTGCTCATACGGGAAATCGCTTTCATCGGCATCATCTTCAATTGAACCGACACCGAAACCGCTTACAACCAAAGCATCGCTGTCAAGCTCGCTAACATCTACCAGTGGCGGCAATGTTCCCCGTCTGTATATTCTGGTAAATATGGCTTCGGCCTCGGCCGGCGAACCTCCGCCACCGGTACCAAAGAAAGCCGAACCGATAATCAGTTCCTTTACACTATTATTCATCTCTTTTCGGATCCCTCCCCATAAATATTTTCCAGGTCTCTGCGGATGCGCACTCTGGCCTGATCTGCTGGCAGAGCTTTTTCAGGCCCGCGGTTATAAACGTCTTTGGCCCTGAAATTCAGTCCATAGAAAGGCAAATCACAATCCGCGACTCTATATTCCTGCCAGTTAGAGCGGTTTGGTACCAGCTCCAGCGGGAGGCTTCGTGTTGAACCAGATGCGCTCAAAAAAGGTGCGAACCCCAAAAACCCGAGGCCTTCAGAGATGCTGCCCGGCTCTGCCAGCGGATTTTCCTTTTCCCACGCCACCATTTTCGGAAACTGCTCAAGTCCCTGATGCTCAACCGGCTCATAAATAATAGCAGGCTCATTAATCCCCAGTACATCCAACCAGAATGGGGTATACATAAGCTGGACCTTGGCAGCCGCACGGTCTGCTTTCTTTATACTCACTCCAATAATTCTCTCAAATGCGCGCAATCCGGTTTCGAGCGTCTGGCGTATGTCAGACGTATACACAACATCAACTTTTCCACGGTATCCTGACTGCTCAAGCCAGCGTTGAATAGCGGGTACCCCCTGTTCCTGATGAACATTACGAAGAATTCGGGAGAGATCTTCTGCCCGCAAACCTAACAGGCGCGCCACCCGCTCCCCCCATATGTCGTCCTCACATACATAGACAATTTTTCCGACCCGCTTTGGAGGAACACCTACTGTATCAAGCACCTGATCTGCCCTTGGGTACCATGAACGCATCCATCTCTCAAAATCCGCTATGTTAACGCCTCTCTGACGCATTTCTTTCAGGGTGGGCAGATCGCCGTTAAAAACCGAACAAATCCCCCCTAAAACTGTAAGTTTATCCATTTTTAATAACATCTCGTCAGTTACCTGGGCCGTAACAACTCTTGGTCCTGTCCCTCGAGTACTCCAGGGAGGAGGCAGATCAGTTGCTGCATAACGTCTGAGATTTTTTTGTACACGCTGATCACCTTTGTACAATTCCTTTACATATTCAATTAACCCTGCGCGGCTATAAATTCCGCCCGGATCATTGCTGATCCGCTCAGCCGACTGTGGCCGGGCAGGTAATGAATCGTCTGGAATATTATCTAACATCTTAAAAAACTTGCTATCTCGTTAAACTCCTGCTTATCCCCGAGAAAGGGTAAGTTGCGCCTACTGACACGAGGCAAAACAAACAGAACAGAACAAATGTAAACAAGGAAGTTTTATGGCGGGCTAACCGCCATGTTTAGCGGAATGACAGATATGAAAAATAAAAATAAACTGTGACATAACAAAACACTTATAGCAGAAATAAATACTCTGTCAAGTTTCGAGCCGTGCTGAAATAAAATTTTAATTCACGATCCTCTTTTGAAGGGAATCCACAAGTTTTTTGAACATTGCACCCCGAAACACCTGGTACGCATAGTCTCTTAAGCACTAGCTGCTGTTACTCTACTTACCACCTTCTTAAGCCCCTCAAACCCCGGTGTACTTAGTTTGATCTTAGCCGAGCGGCTACCCACCTGGGCAAGTGAGTTGGCGTTAGAGAAGCTAAAGAGTTGAAACTTGGTTCGCGGCCAGTTCTTTTTGAAGAAGCTGGCAGAATCTGCGTAAGCAAGATCAAAGGCGCGAAAACCGTACTTTTCTACCAGTTCTGGAATTGCTCCCATACGATAAGGGGTCTTGTCCATCCTGGATGGCATTGCTTCGCCACCGTGTTTTTCAAGCACGTTAAGAATTTCTGAAAGCTCCATATCTACCGTGTAGCGCTCGTCACCAAACGAGCTTCGTGGTATACCGAGCTCAAGCATAAAGTGTTCAACATCTTCTGTGCCGTATTCCTCCGGAAAGAGACAGAGCAGCACTACATCATTACAGCTTTTGATGGCACAGCGAATCACCACACCGGGTATAACAGTAAGGTCACTCTCACGGGCAGCCTCAACCATCGGATCAATAAAGTTACCGCTATAAAAATCAGTTACAGCTATAACATCGAGTCCTTTTACTTTAGCAAGACGCACCAGTGCCGGAGCAGTATCAATTCCTTCAATTTTCATGTACCCCAGCGATGCCGGGCTATGAATTCTAAGATCAACCACATACTTTTTGTTTCTGCCGCGCCGCGCTTTCCCGTTTTTTAGTTCCGGATTTTCACTTGTTTTTTCAATCTTCTCACTGAGCGATTTTGGTCTATCAGACATAACTGCATTTCCTTCGTTAGCTTCCATCCTACAGAGAACAACCTGAGGGGCTACATTTACCTGCCAGAAACAGACAAGTTATTCCCCTTCGGATTTGTCCTCGCTGCTACTGCTCCTGATTGTCTCACTCAGTTTTGTTGACTTTCCCTTTTCCTCTTTTTCAGCGACCTTATCGGCCAGAACATCCTTGATTAGCGTTCTGAGTGCAGCAATCTGAACGTCTATGCGTTCAAGATCGCTACCAGTTGGAGCATCGTTAAGAGTAGAGACTACCCGCTCCATACGCGTAGTAAGGTTCCCCACTCTGGTCATAAGCAAATCAATCTTATTATCAAGCAGCATCAGATCTGAGGCAGTTGCAAGCCCCATCATGCGTCCTATCGTGGCTGCAGATACTTCCGGACGGTGCGGCTCTTTCGATGCCGCCGTTACGCCATTGCCAGCACCGTTACCACCTGATTCTACATCAGATGCTGCTGAAGTATTTTCTGTAGTAGTGGTCTCTTCCGCCGAACCTGTATTTTCCTGTGCGTCCATAGCCCTTTTGCCGGTAAACTTTAGTCATTCACATCACAAGATACTGCACTGTCAGAAGCAGCCGCATAAAATTTTAATTGCCAGGCTACATTAAGCTCTTAATTTTTTAAGTCTTTCGCATCACTGTGTGACCGGCATCCAATTTCAACACGGTCTCACGATACACTAAGAGCCCACTGGAGACTGCGGCCTTACTAAATAGATGTGTTACTTGGAGCCTGAGATTCCCGCTTTTGAAGGCCCGATATCAGTATTTTCAGGAGTCTCTCCAGAAGAACCAAACCGGTCACCCAGCTCTTTGATATTACTTGATAATTTCTGATGTTTTGAGATTCTAAGACGCGTTATACGGTTATTTTCAACCTCCTCAACCACGATACGGGTTCCATTAAATATCAGACTCTCACCCTCGGCCGGAATATGTCCGAGGCGGCTAATTACAAAGCCTGCTACTGTATCATATTCACCTTCCGGAAATTCTGCGTAATTTAAGTCATTTAAATCATCGATGGCCAGGCTTCCCTCAACAAGCAGGTCTCCTGCCCCTGTCTCAACAACTTCGGCCTCCTCTTCAGGGCTGTCGTACTCATCGAAGATATCACCTACGATCTCTTCAATTAAATCCTCCATGGTAACAACGCCATCGACTCCACCGTGTTCGTCAATAACTACCGCAAAATGCGCCCCTTTGTTCCTAAACTCCTGTAAGACCTCATCAATTGGTCTATTTGATGAAACCGTATCAACCTGCCGCATTATGTCACGCGCCTTCCCCTTTTTCTTTTCAGCCAGAACAGGTAATAGGTCTTTGGCAAGCACCAGCCCTTTTATGTCATCCAATCCATCTCCTACTACCAGAAGCCGTGAAAATCCGTGTTCTGTAAATGTATCTGCCAGCTCTTTAAAGCTCGTATCCTCCCTAACGTAAATTACATCTTTTCTGGGAGTCATTACCTCACGAACAACAGTGTCTGAAAAATTAATAACCCCTTCGATAAGTTCACACTCATCTTCTTCAATTGTTCCTGCCTCACCGCTTCGGGCTACAAGCTCTCCGAGCTCTTCGGCTGAGGTTACCAGATTATGTTCATCAGGTACGGATATTCCTATTCCGGCTAAAATCTTTTTAGCAACATTGTCAACAACCAGGAACGGCCAAACAATTAAACGCACAAGGTAAACTACGGGCAGTAATATTACCAGTGCTCGTTCGGGATTTAGTGAGGCAAGCCACCTGCCGAGTTCAACCAGAAAAAGAAAACCAAAACCAAGTACAGTGACGGCCAGAACTGTTACCGGTAATGCAGTATACAGAGCGGCGCTACTGTGCGAGGCAAAGTAAATCCTTGCTGCTTCTGCTCCAGCCCCTCCGAGACAGAGGGCAATAAGAATCATAGCTATTCTAAGAGCCTGAATATACGTTTCCTTATTTTCGCTTATTCTGTGTCCGGCACGCTGCCCACGGGAGCTATGCCCCTCAAAGATTGTGGGCCGCACTCTGGCAATTACATTAATTACAGAGATTATCAGGCTCTCAATAAGTATAAGAATTAGAGCCAGCGCAAGATAAGTCGCCAGGCCACTACTGTCACTCTCCATACTAATCTCTTACTCCCCCGGGGAAAAATGGGATATTAGTACCTCTAAAATGAGTGTTACCGGCCGGAATAACTATCAGCAAATGAGGAATAAAAAAGTGTAAGTTTCCACACATCTTATATAGTATACTAATATTTTCTACTCATTTCAGCATGTTGTCAACTTGGATATAACCACTAGGAGCGGCCATTCTTACAATGACGTGTTTAAAACCAATTGAAACTAACAATATTTATGGTAGGTTACAAATGCTGCCGGCATTATATCGTGAATCACCGCTTTAGGAATTAATTTTATTCAGGAGATGACACTG
The DNA here is from genome assembly GCA_003696425.1 of Candidatus Dadabacteria bacterium. Taxonomy (GTDB): domain Bacteria; phylum Bdellovibrionota_C; class UBA2361; order UBA2361; family J046; genus J046. The sequence continues at coordinate 16,445 of RFHI01000100.1, forward strand.
TGACTGATTTAAGCAGCGCTGGTCGGGAGATCCTCTGGAACGTTAGTGGGCCACTGACATACCCGGGTATGTATGGTCTCTTCGCGGTTGCTTTACTGATAGGGCTTGTTGGGATCTGGCGTCAGGTTGAGCTGGTTTCCACAGGTAGGCCCTACCGTTACTACGCAGGCGATGGACTTAGCCGCTTTGCACGTCTTTTTGTCTGGGGGGTTCTTCAGCGGGGTGTAGTGCGTGACCGCCGTGCTGCCTACGCGCACACATTAATTTATACGGGGTTTCTTGTTTTACTTTTTACAACCACTATGGTTGCAATTGATCATGACCTTAATATCCCGATTTATTATGGCCGCTTTTATCTTGCTGTTACCGTTTTAAGTGACCTGTTCGGGCTGGCGGTGCTGATTGGCTGTCTGCTGTTTGGCTACCGCCGCTATATAAAGCGTGAAGATATGCTGCATAACACCCCTGCCGATGCGCTTTTACTGGGCATACTGATTCTTTTGATTATTCAGGGATATGTGCTTGAGGGGCTAAGAATTCATGTTACTTCAGACCGCTGGGCTGCTTATTCCCCTGTAGGTCTGGCTGTAGCAGGCTTTTTCTGGCCACTCTCTGAGACTGCTGCGCGGGCACTTCATCTTTTCACCTGGTGGTTTCATGCTGCTACAGTTTTTCTGGCAGTTGCTGTAGCGCCTTACAGTAAATTCTTTCATATCCTTGCCAGCACAGCCAATCTATATATGAAAGACTGGCTAAGGCCCAAAGGCCGGCTTGAGTCCACCGGCGACATTGAAAAGTTAATGGAAGAATCTGATGATTTTACCCTTGGGCTCGGCACAATTAAAGACTACAGCTGGAAAGCGCTGCTGGATCTTGAAGCCTGTACAAGCTGTGGCCGCTGCCAGGACGCCTGCCCGGCTTACCTCTCCGGAAAACCGCTTTCACCCAAGTGGATTATTCTTGACACCAGAAACCATGCCCGTGCGCTGCACGTAAAGGACGCTCTTACAGAATCCAAACTTCCAACACTTCTAAAAAAAGTTGATCAGGCGCTTGAAACAAAGCTCTTTCTTAATACCTGCGGTCTTAAGCCATCGGAGGATGGCTCTTCGTGGGTTTTAAAGGACGGGATAAAACGGGCTGATAATATTGATGTACAGAATTCGTTTTACAGCGCCGGAAAGTCTGTGGATGACCAGATTGCCGGCTCAGTGATTAATACTGAATCATTCTGGTCCTGTACAACCTGTATGGCCTGTGTTGAGGCCTGTCCGGTGGGAATAAACCATGTTGACCAGATCGTTGGAAACCGTCGCAACATGGTGTTAATGCGGGGCGAGATGCCCTCGGAAGCTCAGGGCACTCTCAGGGCCCTTGAAAACCGCGCCAATCCGTATGGCCCGCCTGAAGACAGAGCCGGTTGGCTTTCAGGGCTGGATGTTCCGGTACTTAAGCCTGGAGATAGTGTTGATTATCTTTACTGGGTTGGCTGCGTTTCAGCATACGATCCGCGTAAACAGAAGATTGCGCAGGCGCTTGTAAAGCTAATGAAACATGCCGGGCTCTCTTTCGGTGTGCTCGGAAACGCCGAGGGATGCAGTGGAGACCCGGCTCGAAGGCTCGGCGAAGAGAACCTCTATCAGACACTTGCCAAATCAAACATTGAAACTTTAAAAAGTATAAAATTTAAGACTCTGGTAGCAAATTGTCCGCACTGTTTTAACACCATTAAGAACGAGTATCCCGAGTTTGGAAATCTGGGCGACGGCCGCTCTCCTGAGATTATTCATCATTCTGTTCTTCTTAAGCGACTCATAAAGCAAGGCAAACTTAAACTGAAACCGGAAAAAGCCAGTATAACCTTCCATGATCCCTGCTACCTGGGGCGCTACAACGACGAGTACGACGCGCCGCGTGAAGCACTTAGAGCTGCAACAGGCCAAAATGCCTCTGAGATGGCAAGAAGCCGCAATAAAGCGCTCTGTTGCGGCGCCGGTGGCGGGCATTTCTGGTTTGATATGAAAAAAGGTGAAAGGATTAATACCATAAGAGTTAATGAGGCTGCTGAGACCGGAGCGTCGTGCGTAGCTACAGCCTGCCCGTTCTGTATGCAGATGATTGAGGACGGAATAAAAATTACTGACAGAGAAGAAAAGCTTAGTGTGAAGGATATTGCTGAGATTGTGCTTGAGAGATTGGAGGTTAACTCCTAAATGACCCGCTGCTATGAGTATCCCTATCTCGATATGGGGACAAAAATAGACAAGGAGCGCAATCGTGAACAACGACGCAAACGTTTATACGTTCACGGCGACGTTGCCGTATCCGCAATCTATACCCCAAACTGGTGAAGAGCTGCCAGAAAAAAACTAAAATTCGCGGACGTGGCCGTCTACGTCAGGATTGATCGGTTAACATTATGTTCTATTTTAAGAAGAGTTTATTATCGGAGCAGATTTTTTTTAAGTAGACGAGTGCGTCGCAGCTAAGTTGCAGCCAAAGAGAGTTTTTGTATTAGTTATGTCCGGAGTTGTTACACTTTAATAGATGAATGCAGCCAGCTCGCTGGCTGCACATTGATAGCTGGCCAGCGTACATTGCTTTTACACCCGGCTTTCGCCGGGCGTACTCATCCCCTTATTAGCGAAAACAATGTGCGCCTGACCACTGTCTAACGAGTAAACACCCTATACGATTAAGCCAGCTGCTTCTTATATCCGAACTTAGTTGCTTTTACGTTGCTACCCCAGGCTGGCTTCTTGACTCCCCCTCTGCGTATATATTTCTGCGAATTTACTGCTGCTAATCAATAACCAAGCAATCCTGACGTATTACGCTCTATGAAGCAGGCTCCGGTAATATTATCAATATTATCCCTGTCAACTTACCTCAAAGAAGCTCCCCGCAAACAAAAAACACCCCCTCCGTTTTACAAACCGGAGGGGGTGCTCTTTAAGACTCAATTTAAAGGAATTTATGCCTTACAGCACAGCTTCCTTAAGAGCCTTGGCCGGTGAGAAACGGACTCTCTTACGAGCCGGAATCTGAATCGGCTCACCGGTTGCAGGATTACGTCCCATGCGGGCCTTGGTCTTGCGAACATACATCTTTCCAAGCCCAAGCAGTGGGATGCGGTAGCCTCTCCTAAGTGAATCCTTAATGAAGGCTGAAATATCCTCGCAAAGCTCCTTGGCCTCAGAACGCTTACTCAGACCACAGAACTGCCTGATGTTCTCTACGAACTCAGACTGGGTGTAGCTGTTGGTCCGGGTGTTCTTGGGGCGAATAGCCTTGCGGATTTTCTTCACCGGAGCAGGCTTGGCCTTAGCGGCTGCCTTCTTTTTGGTTGCAGTTTTTTTCTTAGCTGCAGTCTTTTTCTTAGCTGCAGTTTTTTTCTTTGCAGTGGTTTTTTTACGGCTTGTAGCCTTTTTACGCGTAGTTGCTTTTTTCTTTGTAGCAGACTTACGGGTAACTTTTCGTTTAGCAGTTTTACGTGCCATAGAATTCTACTCCTCAAAAAGAGTTAAAAAGCCCGTTTTTCGGGCAAAAAATGAAGTTACGCTTTCGCGCAATAAGCACTATATGGCTAAAATAAAATTTTTTGCAACTAAAATTCACATTTTTTTTAAAAAAATTTTTATGACACAATTCACGATTCTGCCCATAAAATGGGCTTTTTAACGCTCCCGGCAGAAAAGCAATCAGGGCAGTAGACCACCCTGGTCGTTGCACGCTAACAGATCAAAATTCTTCTGTTCCATTAAAACCGCAGCGTGCATTATTTTCCTTAAAACGCTAACCCCTTAAAACTACTATATTTCTAAGCATTTTTAGTTCCCTTACAC
>RFHI01000011.1 GCA_003696425.1 Candidatus Dadabacteria bacterium
GGCGCTGATTCAAGGTCACCCTTTTTAAGATAAAGATCTGCCAGCCGTGCGTGCAATCTCGGAGAAGAATCTTTTAATTTTTCTGCTGCCTTCTTGAAATTTTCAAGTGCGCTGTCAAAGTCCTCCTGATACAATGCCAACTGACCAACCAGGAAGGCATGGATACCTTCAGAGTGCTCTTTAATCTCAGGATCCATATATACGCGCGCTGCGTTTTGAACCTCAATGTCAAGTTGACTTACAGGAGCACCGACCGGCTGTATTACCGAACAACCACTAACAGTAATAATTCCAAAACACGACAGCGCAAGACAAAGTACCTGCCGACAAAGGGAAGTACGGCAGCAATACCTTCGGCTGAGCATCAGATTGTTTGGCACACTAAATTGAAACAGATCCGAGCAAGACAAATGTAATCCCCGATATGCAGCCATTCACAAATAAACCATGCCCCTCCCTCTGGCAGAGATAAAAGCTGGCTCGCCCGCAAGGATTCGAACCTCGATTTCCAGGGCCAGAACCTGGCGTGCTACCATTACACCACGGGCGAACAGACAAGCCTTGGCTTGCAAAGGGGCAGAACGTAATTGCCTTTTTGAATTTTAAGAATAATTCAAAAAGGTTACAAGCTCAAAAGACTGGCTATTGATTTTAAGTGCATTAGCGCCTGAAATGCAATAAGCACAGCTACTTTTATAGGTCTAAATATTGTCAGAACCGGCATCTGGATTGTTAAGCCTTCTAACAAATTAAGCCGCTTACGGTTTATTTTGATTCCATGCTGTAGTATCCTTCAGCCTGCTTAACGATTAGATGGCCCCATCGTCTAGTGGTCCAGGACGCTGGCCTCTCACGCCGGAAACCCGGGTTCGAACCCCGGTGGGGTCACTCTTTTAACTCTCTTTTCTGGAGAATTAAAAATGGATTTAAAAACCGGACTGGCTGAAATGCTCTGTAACGGCGTGATTATGGATGTAGTTACAGCTGAACAGGCTAAAATCGCAGAAGATGCCGGGGCGGTAGCCGTTATGGCACTTGAGCGGGTGCCAGCCGATATTCGTCGCGATGGTGGCATAGCGCGCATGAGTGATCCGGCTCTTATAGAAGCTATAAAAGAAGCAGTCAGCATTCCGGTTATGGCAAAAGTAAGGATTGGTCATACAGGGGAGGCTCAAATACTTGAAGCCATTGGAATAGATTTTATTGATGAGTCGGAAGTTCTTACTCCTGCTGATCCGGAGAGTCACATTGACAAGTTCCGGTTCAAAACTCCTTTTGTTTGTGGCGCTACTAATCTTGGCGAAGCATTACGAAGAATTTCAGAAGGTGCAGCACTAATCCGTACTAAAGGTGAAGCAGGTACCGGTGACATTATTGAAGCGGTAAGACACCTTAAACTTATTAACAGGGAGCTTGTTGAGCTCAGCGAACTTAAGGGAAGTGATCTGGACAGAAAAGCCTCTGAATACCGTGTACCGTATGAGCTGGTTGAAATGGTTGCAAAAAGCGGAAAACTCCCAGTTCCTAACTTTGCCGCCGGAGGTGTAGCAACCCCCGCCGATGCTGCGCTGGTTAGATCTCTTGGAGCGGAAGCAGTTTTTGTCGGCTCGGGAATTTTTAAATCCGATAATCCCCCGGCTTATGCGCGCGCAATTGTTCAGGCCTGCACTTACTACGATAAACCTGAAGTACTGCTGGAAGTCTCGCGTAATCTCGGAACGCCTATGCGTGGGGTAGCTTCAAGTACACTGGAGGAAGGTGAGAAGCTGGCTAAACGAGGCTGGTAGAATTCAAGGGGTACTTTGATGAAATGCGGCGTGCTTGCGCTTCAGGGCTGTATCAATCCGCATCTGCGTCTGCTTAGCGCAATTGGCGTCAACGCCATTAAGGTTAGAGATATAAATGAATTAAAGCAGTGCGACCGCCTTATTATTCCAGGTGGCGAGAGCACGACCATGCTAACTCTCTTAAAAAAAGTCTCGCTCTTTGAAGCGCTGCGGGAATTTTGTCTCACAAAGCCTGTCTGGGGGATCTGTGCTGGAGCTATTCTTCTGGCAAAAGAGGTAAGGAATCCTTCGCAGGAATCGCTTGCTGTTATGAATATTGCTGCAACAAGAAATTACTATGGCTGTCAGCTTGATTCCTTTAAAGCCTTAGTCACCCTGAAGGAACCTGAACTTCAAACGAAAGTGTCTTTTATTAGAGCACCGGCCTTAAAACCGCTTTCAGCGGAAGTAAGAACTCTTGCTTCACATAATGGGCTGGGCGTTCATTACAGAGAAGGGAATCTAATGGCCAGCGCGTTTCATATTGAACTTGGGGATGAGACCGCTCTACACCGGTATTTTATGTCTATCTAACTAAATCTCAGGCGTATACATTTTCACTCTCTCCGGCCGGCCTTGTCTTCCAGCGTCGGTGAAACCAGAGCCATTCGCCAGGATTGTTCCTTATCATTTCTTCAAATTTTTTTGTTACAACTGATGTTATCTTAAAAATCTTTTCTCCCTTAGTCATATCATCCCTTTCATAAAGTTCGTCAAAGTCTAAGAACTCCACGTTAAAGATATAATTCTCATCCGCCACGCAAGTCATTGAAGCTACTGCAATTACAGGTTTTTCTCTTAGAGCTGCAAGAGCAAAGGCCTTTGTAGTAGCAGCAGCAAGGCCAAAAAAATCAACAAAAACAGCGTGATTTCTGGTGACATTCTGGTCAATCAAAGCACCTACATCCTGCCCTCTTTTAAGTGCCTTAATCATCTCCTTGAAAGCACCTTTTCTGTTTATAACTTTATTTCCCGAGGATTCGCGTTTTTCAATCCACCACTTATCAAGAGCTTTGTTTTTAAAATTACGCACGACATAATGTATCGAATAACCAATCTTTGCATAGTAGTGAGCCATCAGTTCAAAGCTTCCAAGATGCCCGGTTGCAAACAGTACCGGCCGGCCGGAAGCTTTTATCTTTTCAAGTTCTTCCCGAGCGGGAAATTTAACATGATCTTCCATCCATTCGCGGCTTAACAGCGGGGCCCGAAGCGCATCAACCAGAAAACGTGCCAGTGCATAACAGGATTCAGTGTAAATCTTCTCTCTTGCGCGCTTATCAAGATCAGGAAAGGCTATTCCAATATTGGTCATGGCAATGCGCCTGTAGCGCGGCTGAAAGAGCAGGGCTACTCTTAAAAGCACGTATAAAAACCGCCTGCTAAAACCTGCCGGAGGTAGCGCAAAAATCACCACCAGCAGCTTTACAAGCCCAAAAGCAATATATTCTTCTGTTTTTTTAAGCACTTATCGTTAAATACTTTAACTAACTTAAAGAAAGGCCTATATTAATTTCTGTCCATAATTAAATTACCGGAGCAAACCCGATGAGTGATTCTAATACTCTTTCTGAAATAAAGAAAATCACTACCAGCCTGTTAAATACCTGCGAACAGCCGTCGGACAAACACCAGCAGCAGGTTAGAAGTTTAATATATTCCAGCCTGCTTGCTATATACTGTGAGAAGAATACAACCCTTAGCCTTCCATCTTTTTTTAACAAAGCATCCGGTAAGCAGCGTTTATTATCAAAAAATTTCTATAAGCACCTCCAGGCCCTTAACAGGTCATTTCAATCTACACTTTTCACGGCGCACTTAAATAACAAACTGCCTGTTAAGAACCCCATTTTAAATGATCTTCTGGATTCATTAAATAAGATCTCAAGCAATCTTAATGTTGAAACACTTGCATACAGCTTCGAATACCTGCAAGGCAACGGACTAAACAAAAAAGAGGGGATCTTTTATACCCCCAAACCTGTTGTCGAAGAGATTGTTGATAACGCAGTAAGGAGAGCTATCTCAACAGGAAAATTTTCCACCACCAATCCTCCGCTTATACTTGATCCAGCCTGTGGTTCCGGAATCTTTCTTATCGAAAGCCTGCGTTTCTTATCAGGTAGAATCTTTAAAAAAATGGATTCACCTTCTGCCAGATTAAAGCTGGCGCTACGATCGCTCTTTGGAGTTGATAAAGATCCGCTGACAGTTGAAGTGGCGCGCATACTGCTTTTGCTTGAAATTACAAAAGGCAGGCAACTGGATTTTATCTCAAAAAAAGCGATTGAAAGCCTCTCTACAAACATAA
>RFHI01000101.1 GCA_003696425.1 Candidatus Dadabacteria bacterium
GGAGAAATAATTATGGCACATGAACTTCCGGATTTACCGTATGACTATAACGCTCTTGAGCCGCATATTGATGAACAAACCATGCGGCTTCATCACGATAAACACCACCTCGGCTATGTTAAGGGCCTAAACAACGCAGAGGCTAAACTGGCTGAGGCGCGCGAAAAAGGTGATTATTCTCTTATCAAGCACTGGGAGAGAGAAGCAGCCTTTCACGGTGCCGGACACTTTCTGCACTGCATATTCTGGGAAAATATGAGTCCCAATGGTGGCGGCGAGCCATCCGGCGCGCTTGCTGATGCAATAAACAGCCGCTTCGGCAGTTTTCAGAACTTTATTTCTCAGTTTAAAGCAGCCGGCGGAGCAGTAGAAGGCTCCGGCTGGGTTATGCTGGTTAAAAACAATACCACTGATACGCTTGATATCTTAACAGCTGAAAAGCACCAGAATTTAACCCAGTGGGTAGTAACGCCGCTACTGGTATGTGATGTCTGGGAACATGCTTATTACCTTAAGTACCAGAATAACCGCGGCGCCTATCTTGAAGCATTTACAAATGTAATTAACTGGGAAGATGTTGCCAGGCGTTTTTCAAGCTAGGAAAAAGGCTCCATAGTTATTGGCAATTTGGTTAAAGAATAGTGAATAATTGTAGTACCCACGTGTACGTAGACGCTATCGTTGCCGTTTACGTGCACGTGTGTACGTAAACGATACTAAGATTTCATGAAAATCCTGTGCCTCCGTGTTCAATAATAACATGCCAGCTGATAACCCCAGATGAACCGTCCGCGACCAACTCCCCAGAAACTGGCAGAGTGGCAGGCCCGCGCAGCAGCTAAAAATGCTATTGTGCCCGAATACTTTGAGGTCTTCCCCAACAGAGTAATTATAGAGTGCGGGCGCTGCGGCAGAGAATTCCGTCGTAATCTTGTGCCGAACATAGATGAACCCGTCTTTGTCTGCCCCGATAAATCCTGCAAGGCCAGAAACTGGCTGCCGGTAAGATACGATCTTCGTTAAATTAAGAGTAAAGTTGCCAAAATAACTCTGGTTTTGTAGTTTTTAATGCTAATACGTCGTATGACGGGGCAGAGCATGAGTAATACTAACGGAAAAATTCCGAAAAAATATAAACACAACGATATTGAGCAAAAATGGTCCAGGTTGTGGGAACAGAATAAAATTTACCGCTGGGATCCATCCAGGCCACGCGAAGAAACATTCGTAATAGATACACCTCCTCCTACAGTATCAGGATCACTGCACCTTGGACATGTATTCAGCTATACGCAAACTGACATCATTGCCCGTTACCAGCGTATGCGGGGGAAAAATATTTTTTACCCTATGGGCTGGGATGACAACGGCCTGCCAACTGAGCGGCGCGTCCAGAACTATTTTGGAATTCGTTGTGAACCACATCTGCCATACGATCCAGACTGGAAGCCTGAAAATCATAAACGTGACGAACGAAATATTCTCGAAGTATCTAGGCAAAATTTTATAGAAGCATGTGACTATCTTACAAAAATAGACGAAGATGCTTTTGAAAGATTGTGGCGAAGATTGGGACTCTCGATAGACTGGGAGCAGCAGTATTCTACGATAGACAATCACTGCAGGAAGATTTCTCAGCTGTCTTTTCTTGATTTGGTTAAAAAAGGAGAGGTTCTTCACACTGAAAGTCCCACCATGTGGGACGTTGATTTTAAATCTGCCATTGCTCAGGCAGAAATCGAAGACCGCGAGATTCCCGGGGCTTATCACGATATTCGTTTTGGCGTCGAAGGTGGTGGAGAATTTGTAATCTCTACAACACGACCGGAGCTTTTGGCAGCCTGTATTGCCGTAGTAGCGCATCCAGATGACGAACGCTACAGGAAATACTTTGGTAAGACTGCGATTACACCTCTTTTTAATTCACCCGTGCCAATTGCAGCAGCTGAACATGCCGATCCTGAAAAAGGCACCGGTATTCTGATGGTATGTACCTTTGGCGATATTATGGATGTTGAGTGGTGGAAGCAATCGTCGCTACCGTTAAAGCAGATAATCGATCGAAACGGTAAGATAATGGCTGTAACTCACGGTCAGGAGCCTTTTATCAGCCTGAATCCCGATGCAGCTAATGCTGCTCACAAAGAACTTCAGGGTTTGCCTGTTAAAAAAGCCCGGCAAAAAATTGTAGAGCTTTTAAAAGCTGATGGCAGCGCTGCCGGCGGGAACGGTGTAGCCCTTGTTGGCGATCCCAAGCCAATTACGCATCCGGTTAAATTTTATGAAAAAGGTGAGCGCCCACTTGAATTTGTGCCTACCCGCCAGTGGTTCGTTAAAATCCTTGAACATAAAGAGGCTCTGCTTGAACAGGGGCGTAAAGTAAAGTGGCATCCAGAGCATATGTTTGTTCGCTATCAGCACTGGGTAGAGGGACTAAACCAGGAGTGGTGCTACAGCAGGCAACGCTATTTTGGCGTACCTTTCCCGGTCTGGTACCCTGTCAAAGATAGTGGTGAGCCTGACTACGAAAACCCGATTTTTGCTTCTCCTGAAAGTCTTCCGGTTGATCCGCTAAGTGATGTTCCGCCCGGATATACTGAAGATCAACGCGACAAACCCGGTGGTTTTTCCGGCGATCCTGATGTTATGGATACCTGGTCAACGTCGTCGCTTACTCCACAGATAATGAGCTACTGGAGCATTGACCCTGAAAGACACAAAAAACTCTTTCCCTCAGATCTTCGTCCACAGGCCCACGAAATTATCCGCACCTGGGCCTTTTACACGATCGTAAAAGCCTGGATGCATGACCAGGAAATACCGTGGAAACATATCGCTATAAGCGGCTGGGTTCTTGATCCCGACCGCAAAAAGATGAGCAAGTCAAAGGGAAATGTAGTTACTCCCGAAAACCTGCTTGAGCAGTATTCCTCTGACGCCATTCGCTACTGGGCCGGCCGCGCCAGACTGGGAACTGATACAGCCTGTGATCCCTCGGTCTTTAAAGTAGGTATGCGGCTTGCCACAAAAATTTTTAACGCAAGCCGCTTTGTAATGATGCAGTTTGACCGCATTGGACAATCGCCTGCTGACTTTTCAGCGGAACTGATAACAGAGGAATTAGATAAAGCCTTTGTTAACAGATTACGTGATTTGATCTCAAAAACGACTAAAAATTTTGAAGCCTTTGATTATGCTTCTGCACTTCAGGCAACTGAAGACCTCTTCTGGCAGTTTTGCGATCACTATCTTGAACTTGTAAAAGCCCGCTCCTATTCGGAAGAAGCCAGTCCAGAGCGCGACTCGGCTCTGGCTACTCTCGCTCTGGCCTTAAAGGTATTTCTGAAACTGTTTGCTCCGGTTTTGCCTTACATAACTGAAGAAGTCTGGTCGTGGGGTTTTGCCAAAAATCAAAACGATTCGATTCACCGCTCAGGCTGGCCGTCAGAAGAATATACTTCCCCGGTGGAAAAGCCCAGACACAGCTTTTCATTCGATAATGCCTTAGAGGTTATCACCAAAATTCGTGCTGTTAAGACCGAAGCACAAAAGACGCTTAAGTGGCAGGTGGCAAAGCTTAAAATCAGGGCAGAAGAACCGGTAGTTGAAGCAATAAGACCTGTACTGCCCGATATAATGCGGGCCGGCAATGTGCTGCCGGATGCTGTCACCCTTGAAGCGTACCCCGCGGAGGGCAACTTGACGGTTGAGGTAACGCTGGCAGATACTCCGCCAGCCTGAGAATTTTTATATAAAGGTACAGTAATGCGGGCTGCCTTACTTGAAAAGATTGCAGCTATAGAGACCCGGCCACTTAAACTGGTTGATCTCCCGATGCCCGAACCGGCCGACAATGAGGTGCTGATAATGGTGTCGGTGTGTGGAGTCTGTCGTACAGATCTCCATATTATCGAGGGGGATATTCCTGCAAAGAGACTGCCCATTGTTCCGGGTCATCAGATAGTTGGAACGGTTAAAAAAACAGGCAGGAGCGTTAAAAAATTTCAAGCCGGCGAACGGGTTGGAGTTGCCTGGCTGGCTAGCACCTGCAAAGAATGTGAATTCTGTACCGCTGCAAGAGAAAATCTCTGCCCCGGATCTGTATATACTGGCTATCATCGGCACGGAGGTTTTGCTGAGTATGTAACAGCTGTTTCGGATTATGTATACAGCATTCCCGAAAGTTTTAGTGATCAAGAGGCAGCTCCACTTCTCTGTGCAGGGATAATAGGTTACCGCGCACTCAAACGCAGCGCTTTTAATGATGGTAAGACACTAGGAATTTACGGTTTTGGCTCCTCCGCTCATATAGTTGCTAAGTTAGTTCTGGCGCGCTCTGGTCGACTATTCGTCGCTACCCGGAATGAAAAGCACCGCAAACTTGCAAGAGAACTCGGCGCAGAAGTCGTTGTCGGTGGATACGATAATTTCCCTGAGCCGGTAGACTCTGCCATAATTTTTGCACCGGCCGGTGAACTGGTTCCTGTGGCACTCAAAAATTTAAAAAAAGGTGGAACTGTGGCTCTGGCAGGAATACATATGAGTGAAATACCGGCAATGGATTACGAATCTTGTCTTTTTCATGAAAAAAATCTGGTAAGTGTGGAAGCCAATACACGTGAAGATGGACGTGAGCTCTTAGAAGCTGCGGCAGCTGCGGGACTCAAACCCGAGCTAACTGAATTCCCCCTTAATGATGCTAATCAGGCCCTTATACAGTTAAAATACGACGGCTTCAAAGGAACAGCAGTTTTAAATATTGCAGGAAGTTAAATGGCAAAAGAGATTGAAAGACAGTTCATTGTAGAGCATGTCCCCTTCTCATTAGATAAATTTCCCCACAGCGAAATTGAACAGGGCTATCTGGTAATTTCGGAAAATGGTGATGAGATTAGAGTACGTTCACGCTCCGGAAAATTCTATCAGACCTATAAATCGGGAACCGGTCTTACCCGTGAAGAGATAAAAATTGAGCTTAATGAAACTCAGTTTAATACCCTTTGGCCGCTTACAGCTGAATGTAGAATAAAAAAAGTGCGTTACAAAATTCCCTGGGAGCGATATACGATTGATCTCGATATTTACGAAGACAAGTTAAAGGGCTTTATTAGCGCCGAAGTTGAATTCAAATCCGAGCAGGCAAGCCGCGAATTTGTCCCGCCTGACTGGTTTGGAAAAGAAGTTACACACGATGAGCGCTATAAAAACCGCAACCTGGCCCGCTTTGGATTGCCTTAACCCAAATGTTTCATAAAAAATGCGATCTAGTAGCGAATGTCAAATCCTGAAAAATCATCCGTCTTATCCAGATACTCTACTCTGATATCATCAACGCTGGCTGCCGGAGGACCGCTCCGAGCTGCTTCAATCAGTTCATTTACCAGAGCCTCAGGGCCACTTACAACGGCCTCGACTGTGCCATCCGGCAAATTTTTCACCCAGCCCGAAAGGCCCAGCGCGCGGGCACGCTCACGTGTCCAGGCTCTGAAGCAGACTCCCTGAACTTTACCGGTAATAATGAGATGTACTGTAACGTTATTATTCATAACTTACAGTCTTTCTGTACGACCCTATTTTTTGGGATACTTCTGATCCAGAACTCTATTCCACTGCTCAAGGTTCGATTTTACTTTTTCAAAAAGCGGCGCCGGATCCCCGTGAACGGTAATCTTGATAATTTTATCCCCCTGCTCAATTTTATTAACAACATCCTGTCCGGAAGTAACGTAGCCGAACACAGAGTGTTTGCCATCAAGCCATGGAGTAGGAACATGCGTGATAAAAAACTGACTGCCATTTGTATTGGGCCCGGCGTTGGCCATTGAAAGTGTTCCGGGACGGTCATGTTTTAACTCCGGATCGAATTCATCCTGGAAGCGGTATCCCGGGCCTCCTCTACCATCGCCCTGGGGATCGCCGCCCTGAATCATAAAGTCTTTAATAACCCGGTGGAACTTAAGCCCATTATAGAAGCCCCGCTGGGATAAATTCACAAAGTTTGCTACGGTTAACGGTGTTTTATCCGGTGTCAGTTTTACTTCAATATTACCCTTTGTGGTTTCAATAGTAGCGCTCAGTTCAAGCGCAGCCAGGGATTCAGTCATAAGTATTACTCCAATAACAAAAACGAGTAATCGGCGCATAGCTTTTACTCCGTTAAACTAATAATTTCAGCATCCTACCCTCTACGACATTATGCCTCTGATACCCTGTATAGGCTAATTGTAACGTACAGTCAAAGGAGAGAATAATTACAGAAAACTTCCCTGCCACAATACCTGAATCGAATTGAGGTGCTATCCGTCCAATACAAAGCTTGCACTCATATCCGGCAAGTGGATAATGTGCTATACAGGCCTATGGCGTACATTAGGCGCAAAGTGTTCTGTAATGATTTTAAGTTATTTTTTAAGAGGTGATTATATGCGTATTAAATACTTAATCGTGGCTTGTTTAGTAGCCCTGCTTCCTACATATACCTGGGCAGAGGTCAGCCAGGCCGAATTTGAAAAGGCAATGGAGCAGTATCTTAAAACTCCGAAAGGTCAGGAAACTCTTGGCCAGGCTGTTGAGGGTTACTTTAGAAAACGTCAGGAAGAAGCTCGCAAAAAGCAGGAGCAGCGTGCAGCTGCCCAGATGGAAGAGCAGTTTAAAAATCCGGTGAAAATTCCGATTGGCAATAGCCCGGTTAAAGGTCCTAAGAATGCCAAGGTTACCATTGTAGAATTTTCAGATTTTCAATGTCCATATTGTGCCCGAGGCAGAATTACTATTGAGCAGGTTCTTAAAGCTTATCCTAATGAAGTTAAAGTTGTGTTTAAAAATTTGCCTTTACCGTTTCATAAGAACGCTATGGGAGCTGCAAAAGCAGCACTGGCAGCAGCAAAACAGGGCAAGTTCTGGGAGATGCATGATGAGCTCTTTAAGAACCAGCGTAATCTAAGTCAGGATTTTTATATAAAGACTGCTCAGAAGCTGGGACTTAATGTCGAAAAATTCAAAAAAGATATGAATTCCCCGGAAATTAAGAAACAGATTGACGAGGATATGGCGCTTGCCAGAAAACATGGCATAAGAGGCACACCCGGCTTCTTTGTTGGCGGGGTTGCTGTTAAAGGTGCCTACCCCTTTGAGCACTTCAAAAAAATTATTGACCGCTGGCTTGAAAAAGGCGGAGCACCGACTCAGAAGAGTTAACTATAAAAGCCGGGTCTATCCCGGCTTTTTTATTAGCACGTTAGAGATCAATACAATTCAATATACTGATCTTCCAGTCCAAGTTCTTCCAAAACGTGATTCATAACTTTTACATCATCATCAAAACCTGCCGCGAATTTACTCTCGCTCATCGGATCTTCTTCGACTACAAAATAACGGATCGCTCCAATGGCGAGCGCCCGTTTGTCTTCAGAAAGTTCGGGATAAATACTCAATAAATGCATGCAGCGTTCAGCCAGCTTTTCAGCCAGCGGCAGATTAATGCGATCATTATTAGCCGCCTCTTCACGCACAGCTGCAAGCGCCGCCTCTACTTCCTTCTTGTATTCATCAATATTTTCCTCCGGCAGAGCTTCACAAAGCTGCCTGAACATCGGGGCAATTGCGGGCGGGAATTTAGGTAGCGGATGTTTTCTACGTTTGAAGCCAAAAATCATAAACATTTCTATTTTTTACGACTTACCGGTACTGTTAACACAGGACACACTGCATGGCGCAGAACCCTCTCGGTGATACTGCCAATAAGCAGCCGCGAAATTCCGGTTCTACCGTGCGTAGCAATAATAATCAGGTCCACATCTCTATCGTTTGCAAAATCGAGAATCTCAGTATGAATAGGTCCCGCTGCCGCGCGCACATGCGTATGGCATGTGACAGATTCAAAATATTGGGATGCCAACGCTGCGATCTCTTTTTCTACCTGTTGCTTAAGCTGTTCCTGGATATCAGGGACAGGAGCAACAGGAAAGTCCATAGCATACAGCATAGCGGCCTGTGCCGGATCTTCTATAATAGCCAGCAGGTCTACCCTGCAATCCATTGCAGTAGCAAGCTCAACAGCTACCGGAAAGGCAACCTTGGATTCTTCTGAAAGATCAGTTGTAACCAGTATATTTTTAATCATAGCATTATCCTTTTTAGCACAGTTACAACTTCTAAATTCAACAATTCTCCTATAACATAAGATAAATTAAAA
>RFHI01000102.1 GCA_003696425.1 Candidatus Dadabacteria bacterium
CCTCGCTTGGAATACTCTGGCCGCCCTCTCCGACAAGAACCGCAGATTATCAGGCTATTCACAGGGAAAGTCTTCAAAGTTACCCGGCTTTTGTGGCTGAAATTGAGCAGGTCAGCGGAATACCTACCGGTTATAAAATGTGTGGCGGCGCTGAAGCGCTTATGACAGAGCATGAGTATAATATGGCGCAAAAAGAGATTGCCGCGTCAGCTTCAAGTGATTTTGACAGGGATTCAATTGAGATTATTACACCACAGGATTTTAAGAATTTAGAAACTAATATAATGCCAGCTCCGCTTGGAGCAGCGCTCTGGAAAAAAGTTGCAGGAGTGAATATACAGCAGCTAATTAAATCGCTCGATACGGCGCTTATCAGGTTAGGTGTTAGCCGCTTTTATGGCAGTGGAGTTGAAAGGCTGGTAAGGGATGGTAAAACAGTGACGCTTCAGTTAAAAAACGCTACGTACAGCGCTGCTGCCTGTATAGTTGCTGCCGGCGCCGATAGCGGCAGATTACTCTTGGAACACGGGTTGCCGCTTCAGATTGACACAGTTCCGGGTGAAGCACTTGGCTTTGTTACTGAGAGTATCCTTTTGAGGTGTATTTATAAGGAGAGCAAAATATTCTTTCACCCTGTTGATAATAAAAAACTTATTGTTGGGGCAACTACCGAGTTAAAAGGCCCCCAAGGCTGCTTACCTACAGAGGCGGCGCAGGAAAAGCTGTTTACTGTAATTAAGAGAGCGCTGGGTGCAAAATCATCCTCAATCAAAGAAATTTATCACTGGCGCGGACTGCGCCCCAGGGGGCCGGCAAGAAAACCAGTGATCGGCAAAGTCCCCGGGAGTGAAAATATTTTTGTTGCCGCAGGGCATTATAAGCTGGGTACTGCACTTGCACCGGTCACAGCAAGTCTGTTGCGAGATCAGATACTGTTTAACCGTCTGGACAATAGAGCTTCTTTTATGGAGCCACAGAACATATTTACCGGAAAGGCTGCCTGATGGGAGAGCTGTCCTTATACAGACCTGTTTTGCCGTTTGTTACTGTTATGAGCAGAGAAGAGCAGGTAATTAAGCAGGCGCTTGGTGAAATTGAAAAGAGAGAGGGAGAAATTGAATGCTGTTCTGATTTAATGGATTTTAATTTCACTGATTACTACCAAAGGGATATGGGCAAGGAGCTTAAGTTTTGCTTTGCTGTACTCTCAGACCTGCAAAATCCTTTTAATCTGGCAGCCAGAAAAATACTTAGTAACAAGATTGAAAGCCTGCTGGCTAAGACCAGTCAGGTTGCAGTGACCCGGCCGGTTAATATTGACCCCGGTTATATCTCCGAGCTCCAGCTCGTTTTGGCATCAACCAAGTTTGCACCGCACCGGCTGGCTGTTGGAGAGGGAATCTGGGCGGAAGTGACTATGCTTTACCAAAACGGGGGCTGGCAAGAACTGCCCTGGAGCTATCCGAGTTATAGTACTGAAGAAAGTAAAAAGTTTTTTAAGAGTGCCAGAAAATTAGTACTACGAAAACTTGCATCTAAAAGTCTGAGACGTAAAACAGGTGGTTGAACGCAGTAATAAACCGGCAGATCTCTTGCAGAATACTAAAAATGAATCTGCAGCAGATCCTTTTGGCGAGCTAAGAGATCGCTTAAGCCGTATTCGGACTAAAATGAGAGGAGAAAATAACCATGATCAGTTACACGAGAAATTTAAAGCACTGCTCCCCAACTGGTCTGAGAAGGAGGTTATTTCAGTCCGCGGTACCGGTACAGTTATTGCACGTTTCCACGGCAGAGACAGGCAGCCGGCGGAGAGCCTTCTGCATGGTATTTACAAAAGGCTTCAGAGTGAGACTGCCAGCCCTGTTAAACTGGCCTGCGTTATTGATAGCGGTACTGCGGAAAGTGGGAGGCGCACAGTTTATATCTATGATCAAAATGGACTCAGGGTTATTGAACATAACTACACATTGCGGCAAAAAGCAAAAAGCTATGGAGCTGCATTTTTAAAGCATGAAGTGGATCGCTATTTTCATGAAAAAGATCTTGGTCCCTATAAACTTGAGCTAAGACGCACAGACGCTGAAGCGGGAAGCTTTCGTTATGCAATCCTGCGTTCTTCTCTCTCTGAACCTGACAAGTCTGAAAAAGAATGGCTTTCGGATATAGAATCAGTTACAGGTATTCCAGTAGTCTTGCGTCCCTGGCCGCAGGACCGTGAAGTTAATCGGCAGCTGGCTGCAGCTTCAGACGGGGATGGGATTGTCAGGAGCGCTGAGCGGGTTTTAAAAGAGGTTATTTACCGTATGCACGGACATAAAGTTCCGGGTGAGCGCAGAATTAAAGAAGTGGGAGAAGCTGTCAGTGAATTTACTCTGGATGAACGTGATAATATCACGGTAGCCATCGATGATCACGACTCCCGCGATCGTGAAGATGCTTTTGGCGGGCGGCGTGCACGTATCAGTAAGGATCTAAGTAAGGATAACATGATCCTTGATGTGCTCTTTGCTGATGTATCCTGGGCAGTACATGGCCAGGACGACCCTGTTTTTAAATACGCGACAAGAGCGGTCAGCTCGTATTACGGCTACAAAATGGCGCTTCCACTTTTAGGTGAGCAGATAGCTTTTGGAGTAGGCAGTTTTCATGAAGGCAAGGAGCGGCTGGCCTGGCGGCTACGGGCAGAAATCCGCCCGGATGGCACAGTTAAATCAATCGGTTTTGATCATGTTCTTACCATTACAGACCGTAATTTTGCGCATGAGGATTTTGATGAGCAGATTGAAAGTGACGATTTTGAGGTGCAGCAGAGTGTCGGTGCTGTAGCAGAAGCTATCTGGCGGATTAATAACGGTGCGTCATCCGGAAGAAAACTGGAAGAGATGGCCACTCTTTTTGATACTCATCAGCTGATTGAGCGCACCATGATTTTTGCTAATCGAGAGATCGGCAAATATTTTTTAGATAGCGGTTTGCCGCTGATTTATCGTGTACATACTTATCCAACCAGAGTTGAGAGAGAACGCTTGTTTAGAAAACTTAAGGCAGCCGGAATTGAGGCAAAAAAAAGTGACCTTACCGGTGTTGGTTTTGGTGAACTTACCCGCAGGGTCAGTCAGGCTGGCGAAACTCAGATTTTACGGGAGCTTCTGGATGTATATGAACAGCGCGGCCGCTGGACGGTTTATCCCGGCCCTCACCGTGGACTGAATGTGTTTCCTTATCTTCGCTTTAAAGGCAGAGAGCTTCCCGGGCTGGTAGACCAGATGCAAATAAGATCCTATTTTGCAGGACGCGATCCTGTTTTTAAGCGTAGCGAGCTTTTAAAGATTAAAAATGTAACTAACCGCAAAGCCCGCTCTCACCAGGCCCTAATGCAGCGTTTTTTAAAGCTCGAAGGTATATACAACTCTCTTAAAAAACAGGGGGAAGTGTTTGATGCTGAAGCTGTTAACTCTAATGGAAAAATTGCTTTAAAAGTAAAGGGATTTCCGGCAGGCAATTCGGAACTTCTCAGCCCCAATAACAGTGCTGCTGGCCGGCTGAAAGTGACACTGGAAGGCTTTGACTGGAGAAAGGGGGTCTGGCTTTTTAATGCTTAGCTAATGTAAAGTGTAGCCGGCCTGCGGGAGTTTTAAGCCGGTTCTGCGCAGTATTATCTCGGTAAATTCAACCTATTAATAAAAACTACCAGAATTTACTGCGGAGCAATTATATCAGCCAGTTTTTTTCTTGCTTCTTCCCATCTGTCAGAATTTTCCGGCCAGGAGGGTGCTTTTCTAACCCAACTTGGATCAGCTGGGTCACTTACCCCTGGCTCCCATAACACTGATGGAACCATTGAATTTACAATCTCAGCAGTAGCCCTGGGATTTTTTCTGCTGGCCAGAACAATATAGTCAATATCCTGAATGCCGCGCCGCCAGTATTTAAGCCTCAGGCTCGCTATCGGGCCGTTAATCCCGTAAGACTCTTCAGGAAAAATCCGGTCAGTCCCGGGATAAAAAAGCACACCATCACCGTTTGAATAGTTATGTCCGGTATCGCCCAGAACGGGATCGTGTCCGGAAAAGCCGCCAAAAGTTTGAGCCTGTTTAAATACGTTTGTCTCGCCTGTGCCGCCCTGGAAATTATTGTAATAAGTAGATTCCCAGTAAAACCAGCAGTCGATTCCTTTTTTATACTGGCCCCAGGGAAGTTCTCTAAGGGCTGTGCCGTGATCATCAGTAGCAAAAGAGCCACTGGCAGGACGTCTGCCGTTGTATAAAAATGCGGCTTTATCGCTATTTGCCTTTAACGTGTTGAGCGCATTTTGCCAGCTTGAGGTAACTCCTACTGCCAGAGTTCCGGCCGCTATATCAAGCTCTGGTGTATTACGGACTGCATCGGGAAGCTCGATTGTAGCAAATGAACGCAGCCTGTTTGCAGGCGCAGGAGCGCTATTAATCCACGAGGCCCACCGGTTAATAAGTGAAAAGTTACTGGACTCATCAATTAAATAAAGAAAGTAGGAAGTCTGTGGAGAATTTTTTTCAAACCACTCGACCCAGCCTCTGGCGTGCTCCTGCATGGCGGCCTGGCCCTCATCTTTCCAGGTCCATGTGCCATAAGTACCAATGGAATAGACAAGGTTTCCAACACCAACTCCCGGGCCGTCATAGCCGTTAGCTGCTGTAAAAAGCGAACCATCGAGCCTGGGACGCCACTGCGGCCTGGGGCTGTCTTCAGGCCACGGGTCAGGGCCGTTATCTGAATCAATCAGCGAGATTTTGTGACGGTGCGCCAGCATAAAGTGCCGGTCACGTATCATTCTTACCAGTGATTTCTGGCTGTCATCTTGAGGATATTCCGAACCGATATAACGGCGGCTAACGTCTTCGTAACCAAGGTACAGCATAGTTCGGGATGCAGGCACGTCAGGTAGTGAAAAGTTACGGACTGTAAGTATCACAGGTACTGATGCCTGTGACGATCCAGAGTCAACAGTGACTTCACCGTGATACTTACCCGCGGGGGCGTCGCGTGGGATATATATGTCAGCCCAGATGCTCTGATTGCTGCCGGCAGCTATATCAAAGTTACCAACCAGTTCAAGCGGTACAGCTATATCGGGATAAAAACTGTCGTGAGCGGGTCTATCCTGCCAGCTGCCACTACCGAAGCCTTCACCCTGGTAAGGACGTCTTAACCGCGGTGGAATATGACGTTCATCGTAAGTGTCATATCCCATAAGGCTAAGTCCTTTAATTTGAAGGTAACGAACATAAAAGAGCTCAATATTCCGGCCTACAAAGTTAAAAACCCCATCACCGGAGGTATGGCGTGAAGTAATCGTATAGCCACTATCATGCAGGAGTGAGTCGAACGTAACTGAAACTCTGCTTGCACCTTCGCCAGCGGCCTCAAGTATAAGGTTGAAGGACACTACTTCATTTTTAGCTCCAAAAATATTAATACTGCTTCCGTCCCAGAGTGAATTGAGGGTGTTGGCGCCGCTACTGGCCCTTACTTCTCCTTTTAAGACTTTATCAAGACCATCGTTTGCCCAGATTGCCGTAATGTTATCCGGTCCCTTAAAAAGCGCCCTGGTAAAATCTCCCTGACCGGATGATGAGCCACCACATCCTGACAGCAGTGCTACCAGTATGATAATAGCAAGCCTTAGTATAAGGCCCAGAATGATTTTATCTTTTTGCATTACTTGATACTTCAGTTTTTTGCTTGATTTAGCGCCTGATCTTTAAGCAATTATAGCTGTCAGTTGAATCTTAAGGAAATTTATCAGGCAGGATTGAGGCCTTTGCGGCCGTTAGTAATCTATTAATATCGTTGATAAAATATAAAATTCAGGGCCCTCCGAATCATCTGCTGCCCGGGGGAATCTCAATACCACTTAAAAACAACAGCTTTTATAGGGTTACTATAATGCAGCAGGTAGAGTTTCTGTCGGTTTCTAAAGAGGACATAAAAGGTAGTTTTGATAAGTCACTACATAATCCAGACGTTAATCTAAGTCTTATTGCTGAGGAGCTAAGCGAATTTATGCTTACTGAAGTGGCACCTTTTGTAATGAACAGTTACCGAGATGCCTCCAAAAGTATTCTGACCAAGCATGATGGCAGCATAGTGACTGAAACTGATCGCGCTGTAGAAAAAATGCTGCGCCAAAAACTGCTGGAGCTTATACCGGATGCTGCCTTTCTAGGTGAAGAGACTGCTGCTGAGCACGCAGACAGGGCTACAGAGCTGTTTGAATCGGACTATGTCTGGGTGGTCGATCCAATTGACGGTACGGCCAACTTTGCACACGGCATACCTAATTTTGTTGTTGCTCCGGCACTTATGAAACGGGATGGAGATAAGCTTGTGCCGCTATTTGGCATGCTGCTTATGCCGGCTGACGGCATTATGATTTATAACGACCAGGATAATGCTTATCTTACCGATCTTGCGACAGGCACTACTGAAATTTTGGGCGAGCACAGCTCACAGAGTAAGGTTGTATTTGATTCGGGGCATCTTATTGATCCGTATCTTGTCTGGGATAGTAAGGAGCTTGAGACAGTTGTTAATTTTTCAGCTACACTGGCACATGCTGTTTACACAATTCTCGGTAAGGGTCGGGCCATGGCAGTAGGGGGACGCTTTTGGGATATAGCTGCTATGCTTGCTCCGGCTGAAAAGGCGGGGCTTAAGCTTTTTGATGCTGATAGTGGAACTCTAATTGATTCCTTCGGGGTTGATGATTTTGAGCTCTCAGCCGGTAAGTATCTATGGTTAGTGAAAAATTCACTGATTCTTGCGCGTGAAGAAGATGTTGATATGATTCGCGAGCACTTATACTCAAGTGCAAATTAGTCCCAAACAGACTGAATATTGTTAAAAGCCAAACTTCCGTGTAAAAAGACTCAGAACATTCAGCCTTAGTATTTGAGTTTGAAATGAATAACACGGAAGCGGAAGTTTTCTTCTATGAACTGGTTAAAGACAGCAGGCTGCTGAAAGCCTTAGAGGCAGCCGGGTTTAAAACTGCAACAGCTGTACAGGCTCTGGCTGTACCCGCAGCCCTGAATGGCAGCGATCTGGTAGTAGAAGCTAAAACAGGGAGCGGTAAGACCCTGGCGTTTGTTATCCCGATGCTTGAAGCGCTCTATAAGAGTAAAGCAGCTAATAAGAAAGGCCAGACCTTTAGCCTTGTAATTGCGCCTACAAGGGAGCTTGCCCAGCAAATTGCGGAAGTGATTGACAGACTGGACTCTTCAGTCGCGCCTGTTTTAGTTATAGGAGGAGCCTCCTATGCACGCCAGCGCAGCGCCCTAAAACGGGACAGCCGCATAGTTATTGGCACGCCCGGTAGAATACTTGATATGCTGGGAAACGGCGATCTTGTTCTCGATCATGTGCGCTTTTTTGTACTTGATGAAGCTGATGAGATGTTTTCAATGGGTTTTATAAAGGATGTGCAGGATATTTTAAGCGACATCCCTAAAGAGGCGCAGGGCATGTTTGTCAGTGCTACCATCTCAGGGCGGGTGCTATCACTGGCAGGCCGCTATTTAAATGATTATAAGCATATTAGAGCATCAGAGATTGATCAGGCGCCACCGGATATTGAGCATCTTTACTGTAATGTGGGTGGAGAGGTCAGTGATAAACCGCGCGCTCTCTGTGATATCGTTGAGTATCTTAATCCTGAGTCGGTAATAATTTTTTGTAATACAAAGTCTGAAACTGAGCTGGTTGAAAAGTTTTTAAGGCGGCGCGGCTTCGATGCCCGCCGTATTAATTCTGATCTTACACAGTCCGAGCGTACAAGGGTAATGACAAAGATTCGCGAGCGTGAGCTCAGAATTCTGGTTGCTACTGATATTGCAGCCCGCGGCATTGATATAGAGCAGATAGAGATGGTGATTAATTTCAGTGTGCATGAGCAGGCTGAAATTTATGTTCACAGAACCGGACGGACCGGAAGGGCCGGAAGAAGCGGCCGTGCGATTACGCTTGTAAGCCCGCATGATTTTATGGCTTTTAGAAATTTAAAATCACTTGATATTGAGCTTAAAGAATTTGAATTGCCCTCTGAAGATGAACTGGCAGTTGCCAGGTTAAAGCATTTACGAGAATCGCTTTCAGGAGAGGTTCGAGAAAAGGATCTGGCGCTTGCCAGCAGAGCATTAAAACATATAGGTGGTATTGATAACCCGGAACCTGAGTTAACTGAGTTTTTAGGGCGGTTATTACATTTTACAACTGAACATCTTGTAAATGTTGAGGCGCAGAGTCTTGAAGAAGAGCTAAGAGCAGAGAGCTCCGGGAGTAAGCAGGGGGACAGGCAGCATAAAAAGCGGCACTCCAGAAAAGGGCACACCTCCGGTCGTACTGGATCCCGCGGGTCAAAAGGTAGGCGTAAAAACTAGGTGAGCAGCTGCTGCTTTGATTAGCTGACGCTTGACCCTGTAACTATCTGTAGTAACAGAGAAAAATAATAAAACATAATTTTAATTACTTGCCTGATTCTGCTAAAATCGTCATTACAGCCAGTAGTGGTTATTTATAGGTCTCCGGAGGCAGCTAAGCCGGAGGTATTAAAGTCGGAAATGAGCTGAGGTGTTACATGGGTCCGGATCAAGGCGGGCGAAGACAAGGCCCTGAGAATTACCCCGATAAATCAGTATCAAATATTTTATCGTATATAGAGCATACTCTTAGGGAAAACCCCGAGCTTAACCGCCTGATTCACCGGGTGCTCAGGGAAGAATTGATAGCAACTGGCAGGATCGTACGTGAGGACATAGAAAGACGAGCCAACCTTATTCACGAGGCACAGGATTTTCCGTCCGATACCCACCAGCGCCGCTGGAATAGTGAGGAGCGCGCGCGGCTTGATGCGGCTACCCGTGAGCTGGCTGCAGAATTAATGTCCTATGAGGAAGTGCAGCAAATTCTTGTGCGAACCGTTAAGGAAGCGAAGGAAGAATCCCTGGCTGATTATCTGTTAGATCCCCAAAAAAAAATTACCGGCCCCGAGCTGCTTAGAAAGCTGGAGGAGTTTGTTGCTCCACCGGCCGGAACCAGCAAAGATTCCTGGAATCCGGAGGAACAGCTTAGCCCGGCCGATATGGAGGCAGTCAAGGTACAACTTACCAGACTTTTACTGACCGAGGATTCCAAGCTGATAAGAATTGCAAGCAAAATCCTCGATATTACAGATTTTCTTGAAGTAGCGAGAAACGCAATTACTACCGATAATGGAATCGGCAAGGTAGGGGGCAAGATGACCGGGCTTATTCTCTTTCATAGAGCCCTTACAGTTGATGAAAAGATTGCAGAAGAGAGACTTGGAGTAAAGCTCGATCCGGATCCCCATCCTGATTTTCTTCCCATAGAAAAGCCGATGGCCTGCACACTTACAGCCGAAGATGTCTTTGAGCATGTTATAGATTTTAATAAGCTTCAGGATTTTAGAACGTATAAAAGGCGGCCATTAGAAGAGGTTAAAGCGCTTGAGCACGACACCCTCGATACGTTCAGGAATATTGAATTCCCGCCTGACATAGAGAAAAAACTTCAGGCGTTAGTTGACCGTATTGAGGGGATGGGTCCCTTTATGGTGCGCTCTTCAAGTGTGCTTGAAGATAGTACTAGCGCGCCGTTTTCAGGAATTTATAACAGCGTGGTTTTTATTAATCAGGGCTCTAGAGAGGAACGTCTTGACCAGTTGAAAGCTGCAATCGGTGAGGTATATGCCAGCACCTACAGTGAGCGGGCAATTGGCTACAGAAAGGCTCTTTCCCATCTCGGCATTTTTGATGCTGAAGAAAATATGGGTGTAACTATCCAGCAGATGGTGGGTGTTAAGGTCGGCAAGTATTTTATGCCGGTTTTTAGCGGCGTTGGATTTTCGTATGACGATAACGTAACAGATGAAAATATGACACCCGAAGATGGTCTGGTCAGTCTTGCGTTAGGTCACGGGAAAGCAGTAGTCGATGCAACTCCTGAAAATCCGGTACGTGATATACATCTCTCAAAACCAGCGCTTCGGCCAGAGCGTGCTAATGATTTAGGTTCAATACAGGATGTATCACAAAAAGAAGTGTTCTGTGTGGATCTGGAATACGGCCAGTTTGTAAAGAAAAACTTCTATGATCTGCAGAAAGAGGTACAGTTTGATCAGCGCTTTGCCGGGGCAATTTCAACTGAAAGGCGCGGGCAACTCTTTGAAGGTGTCTATGAGGGGTTAAAAGTTATTACCTTTGACGGCCTGGCAGAAGACCGGCGCTTTGCTGAAAAGATGAAATGGGCTTTAAACCGCCTGCGGACAGTCTTTGATGAAGAAGTGGATATTGAATTTGCAAGTAACGGAGAGACCCTCACTTTCCTCCAGGGCCGTCATCAGATGACGTATGACAGTTCAAAGGGCGTCACTGTTCCTGAAAATATAACTGCGGAGGATAAGGTTTTTGAAATTTCATCTGATAAGATGCTGCCGACTGTTGTTAAAAAAGACCTGGAATACTTTGTTTATATAGATCCGGCTGCCTATGAAGCTTTGCAGCAGAGCGGTAGCCGAAGCGAAGTGCAAAAAAGAATCTCAGAGGTTGTCAGGGCAGTTGCCGCAGTTAATTCGAAAGTCAAGCCACAAAGCGCCTTTTACCTTGCTCCCGGACGCTGGGGTACAAATATGGATGAGTCGCGTTACGGCTTACCGGTTGAATTTACTCAGATTAGTAAGGCTGCTGTGCTGGGAGAGATAATTGATACCAGCGGAGGTCTCCATTTTGCAACTGCCTCTGGCGGGGCGCACTGGCCATCGAATCTGAAGGCGATTGGGCTTCGGGTAATGGTTCTCAAACCAAATGCTGAAGATACTGATTTTAACTACGATTTCTTTAAAAATACTGGTGACAACAAGTTGGCGGATTTTGTCGGTAGTGAGCTTGCTGAATCTGTCGGGAATGTTGTGCGGGTAGTTAATGTCCCCGAAGCTACCGGCGGGAAGTACCTGCAACTAGCTTCAAGCCGTAAAGAGCGCCGGGCGCTTCTCTGGCTGGCAGAGAAGGGTCAGGAGTAACCTTCCTTAGCGGGCAGAGACCAGAAAAACCGGGCAGGGTGTTTGCTGCAGCACCGAATCAACAATGCTTCCGAGTTTTACATGTTCCTGGCGCGCCGTTCCCCCACGTCCGTGGCTTACCATCATAATTAAATCTGCGCTTTCGCCTTTACAGACTTCAAGGATAGTCTGAACCGGGCCTGAGCCGGTAACCATGTAGCGGCTCTTAACCCCCTTGTTTTGGAGGGCCGCTGAAATACCCTCCAGGTATTTTGAAGCAGTTTCGGGAAAGTGATCGGAGTCGCTTCCTTCCGGAACTGTAAGAAGAATTACTTCACTGTCGAATTTAATTGACAGCTCATGAACATACGGCAGTACCTGCTCGGCTACATCCGATCCATCCAGACAGACAAGCAGACGCTTAAAGCGTGTGCGGTTACTGCGCCAGTCATCGGTTGGACGGATTACAAGCAGCGGCGGGGTTGTCTGAAAGATGACTTCTGTCGTTACACTGGAGATAAGCATACGGCTGATGCGGGAGCGGCCGTGAGTGGTCATTATTACCAGATCAATTAAGCCTGACTTGGCAACTTTGCCTATTTCTTCAGCGGGATTACCGATCCGGATCATCGTTTCAACCTTGTAGCCACCAACACTCATGTCAGCTACTACATCATCAAGATACTCCCGTGCACTGTCCTGTTTCGAGGTCAACAGGCTTGTCCCCGGCTCATCTGCGGGCACTTCTTTGTCACTCAGAACTGTTAAAAGGTAGACAGTGCCATCATAGTGGCGGGCCATTGTCTGTGCCGGTGCCAAGGTCAGTTCGGCGTAAGGCGATTGATCTAGAGGTACAAGAATGTTTTCAAACTTTACACCGGCATACAATTTTTCATTTAAGTCAGGCGGCAGGGTACTTGATACAATCAGACTTCCCAGGCGATCCTCAATTTTCCCTGGTGCTCCAAGTCGTTTACGTACATATCCGAAGATAAAATACAGGACGGGAACAAGTATAAAATAACACCAGGCACCCTCCATGAAACGTTCTTCGAAAATTATAAGAGTTGCACCGGTTGTAAGCAGTGCAGCAAGTCCTGTTCCCAAAATGGTAAAAAGCAGGTAAGTTTTACCTTCTTCACGGTAGTGTCTTAACAGCCTTTTAACAGCAGCCCAGCCGGTTAAACTTAATAGAATAAAAACTCCGGCTGCATAAAGAGCCAGGTAAGTTTCTTCCAGCGTGCCAAAAATAATGAAACACACCACGCACACCAGAACCTGCAGCCATACAGGTCTGTCAGCTACCTGAAAGCGGTTCCTCTCTCCAAGCCAGGCTGGAATGTAGTGGCGGTAACGGAGACCGAGAGAGAGGTTCTGAATGCCCTGGGCGCTGGCAGCGGCAGCCGAGAGCAGCACTGCTATACCGATTAATGTTCCAACATACGGCAGTGGATGAGGCAGCAGCTTATCCATAGTCTGGGTAAAGACAGATACTTCCGGGTTAAGCGGATTAGAGAGGTCATGAATGGCCGGCCCGACTATCAGCATTGTAAGGGAGGTAGTCCCCATAATAATAAGCAGACTGCCAAAAGCTTTATTGGCCCGCTCGGCAGCTGTGCCCTGGTATGCAGCAACCAGATTGGCGAAGATCTCAATACCGGTCATAAGGGCCAGGATGCGTGCATAGCCTCCCAGAGTGTAGTGAAGGTTTTTAGGGGCAAAGGCCTCCCAGTGTATTGACGGCAGATGAAAGCCGAACCTCCATATAGTTGCCAGGATCATAGCCCACAGGAGCAAAAGCACGGCAGCAGTGGCCGGGCCAAATAGTCTGGCAGAAATTTTGGGGCCAAGATTTACCGCAAATCCCACCGCCAGAGTAAGCAGCACAGCCACATAGGTTCTAAGCGGCATGCCCATTAGATGCTGGTTTAAAGCCGGGTAGCGGTCAGCAATAAATGTTACAAGTGCAGCAACGCTTACCAGAAACGTTAGCGTGTATTCAATCACAGTGATGCTGGCATTTATTTTAACAGCCCAGCCGCCAAACTCCTCTTCATTAAGGCCGCTGCCACCACTTCCGTCCGGTATCCAGTGCATTACCAGCCAGTACATGGCGGAGACAGTCACAACCGTAAAAACTGCCAGCCATACGGCAGCCCCAAAGCAGATCGAAGCTACGCCACCAGCAACCAGCAGTTTAAGAAAAGGCCCGAAGACATATAACGGCGAGGTGGCAGGGTCTCCTCCGCCGGCAAGTGCTCCCTCCACCGGTCCGCTTAATTTGTGATCAACGTGTGCACCCATTGTGTTTAAGGATAAGCTTGTCTATTTATATTCTCTCTGTTAACTGGTTTTTTCTGCCTTTTGGGCCTCCAGTCAGATATAGATTGTTTCACTAAATCCGCGGTTTGCAGTACCCTTTTTAAAATTTTGCTTATAAGGGCAGATTATCTTAAAAAATCTGCCCTGCAAGGGCAAATTTTTAATTTCACTGGTATTTTAATACTCGCTGACTACCAGCCGCCGCCACCGCCGCCTCCTCCACCGCCGCCAGAAAAGCCGCCCCCACCGGAAAACCCGCTGGAAGAGCCGGGGGCCGTGAGTGAAGCACCTACAGACATGGTAAGGCTGTCCATGGTAGCAGAAACGCGAGACGGAAATGAGCTGTGGAAAAACGAATGGTTGCTGCTCCAGCTTGACGTACCGCTGTACCAGGCCGGCTGGTACTCTTCAGGATTCATTCCGGCTGCCTTCAGTTTTCTCTCAAAGATAGCTGACCACTCCTGCTCAACATCAAGAGCATAGGCATAGGGGAGATGCTTTTCATAAAGCTCAGGAGTAATCTCAGGAAGGTTTACAGTTTTGAGCCTGTCACGTTCAGCCGTTTCAAGATACATTTTGTATCCCTCAATCCTGTCCATAATACGGCGTCCGGCAACAGTTGGCGCTTTTAAGAGGTCGTAAAAAAGCCAGATAGTGAAAATTAGCAATAGATCCATTGCCAGGTACGAAAGCGGGCCGACCATGGTAATACCGGCTGTTATAAAAACCAGGACAGAGAAAATGACAGCCAGCACAACACCGATCCAGAACTGGGTTCGGTTGGCATAAAAAGCCTTCTTCAGGTGACGATCCTCCAGGTAACGCTTAAGTTCAGTTTCGGCTTGCGAGAATTCTTCGTAATTTTCATTGCAGAGAGTTATTTCCTTCATGTTTCCCAGTAGCTGTTCCAAAACGTATTCTTCAATGACCGGAAGCTTTTCTTCTTGTTCAGGAGATAGCCTACGCAGCCGGTACTCACCGGCAACTTCAACAATTTTTATGTATCCCTTAACGGCAAGATTAAGAATCAGCGCGGTAAAGCAGCGTGAATCGTATTTCATTCGCAAGACGTAACGCACGTCATAAGGCTCATAGCCGTCGGGAGCCTTATAGAGCGGGATAATTGTCCCCTTCTTGGGGTCGCGTCCTACAGCGTTCCAGGTAACTATGTAATATAGCAGCACCAGCACAAAGCCGCACAGGGCCAGCAATATTGCCAGGTTATCCTGGATAAGCCAGGTGAATCGCTCTTTTAGAGTTGGTTCTCTAACGTGCCCTTTGGGCCAGCCTACCAGAACTGTAAATCCCGAGCGGGGCGGCAGTCCCCTGGTTAAATGAAATATTACTGTTGGCCCGGGATATTTCTCATAAGTAAAATTTCTTCCACTTGTACCAAAGGCACCCGTGTAGCCAGTAATTTTAAGATCATGTGCATCAATTGAGGGAGGCAGGTTGACAATTACCTGTCCGGCATATATCGGGAAATCCCAGGCGTGCCCGATAGCATTAAAGTAAAGTTCATCGTGGTCTTTAAAGAATCCCAGCTGGCGGTTAGTTGAGTATTTAATTTCATACTCGTGCCGGCCTTTTGAGACGTAGCGGTTTTTAGAGCCAATGTACAAACGCTTGACGCGGCCAACTGTCTTAATGTGATAAGGCTCGGCCTGTCCGTCGCGCTTAACCGAGATGACATTAAAAGGCACGTAAACCATATTATTAAAACGGTCACGGTAGCGGACAGGAAAGTCACGGTAAATGCCGCGCCTTATCTTAATATGTTCTGCATTGACGCTAATTGTCTCGGTAATGGTAAGTTTGCCGCTATCATGAACGTCAATATCTGTGCGGTAAAATAATATAGCTTCTTCAGTAAAAGCCTGCAGAGGTAAGAAAAGCGCAAAGACTGCCAGGTATACTAAACTAAAAATCAATGTCCGGAGTTTTACGCTCAGTGGCATACTCGATCTCAAAAAATGGTTTTTCACTAAATCCAAATTGTCTGGCAATCAGGTTGGAAGGGAAGGATTGCACCAGAATGTTCATGTCTCTTACAGTGCCATTATAGTACCGTCTTGCATACTGAATATTATCTTCGACTTCGGTCAGAGTAGATTGCAATTCGCGGAAGTTTTTATCTGCTTTTAATTCCGGATAATCCTCTACAAGTGCAAGTACAGTTTTAATCCCGCGGGCAACATCTTTTTCAATCTTTTCTTTCTCAGCCGGTTCGTTTGCAGCTTCGCTTCTGGCACGAAGTGAGATAACGTTCTCAAAAGTCTCGCGTTCATGTTTGCCGTAGCCTTTAACCAGTTCAACCAGATTGGGAATAAGGTCAGAGCGGCGTTTAAGCTGAACTTCTATGCCACTCCAGGCTTCTGCTACAAGGTTACGTTGCCTGGTTAACTTGTTGTAAATATAGGCAAAATAAGCTACAAGAATTACACAGAGAGTTATTAGCACACTTTCCATCTCATGCAGTATAATGACTACGGTAGTGATTAATAAAGCATAAAAGGGAAGTGGTGGCACAAAACTTTGATCCCGATAAAAAACAGCCGGATGGTGAGGATATCTTTAAAGATCTTGCCCGTCCCCCTCATGCCGGTGATGATGACCCTTACAGCCGCAATGCAGAGCGCGTTGAGCCGCAAACAGCGTCTTTTGTATCGTTATCGCGCTTTTTTGAAGCTGACGACCTGGATCTCAGTAAATTTGAAATTGATATTGAACTCTGGTACGAGTTTTCCGAAGGTGGAATTAAGGAAAGGCTCTCTTCGCAGGATAAAGAAAATCTGTTAACTTACATAAGGCAACTGAGAGATTATGGTGGCTCTTCAACTAGCACCCGGTATACAACTGGTAAGGTTGCTTTTCAGAGTCGCTATAATTTTGAAAAGGGAGTGTATCAGATATTTTAGAAACGCCGACGTATATAAACGTTAAGGAAAGATGCGTTATTTTACAGCCCTAATTTTAATTATCCTTGCTGTCTCTGCAGTTCAGGCTCAGGATAATAAAGCCTGCATCTTCGAAATTAAGATACTAAATAATAGTGACTTTACTCTTTCTCCGGGTGGCTATCTTTTACATAAGGAAGGTTACAGTCTTTTTGAGATAGGTCAAAAAGCTACTTCTGCTGTTAAATCCCTCTGCGAGGAGGGACACACTCAGGACTTTCTCTATTATCTTAGAAACGATAAAGATCTTCCCGGGACAGCCTTTTTCTTTCCGGGAGGGGTTGCTGCAAGGGGAGAAGCTGTAGCGCGATTTAAAACCACACCTGAGTTTCCGCTTTTATCGTTTTTACACAAGATATCATTCAGTGATGATACCTGCGTGGGGATTAACGGATTATCTTTGTTCGACAATAGCGGCAAGCCTGTTGAGGTGTCTGTTACACTTAAAGCTTACGACATTGGAACACGTGAAAATATTCATAAGCGCCCGCCTAAACACCCATTGCTTGACGCGTTGCGCCCGGCTTACTGGAAAGTCAAAGATACCAGGCCGCAGCAACCCATAAAACTCTCCACGTTGTTTCCTGACCCTGAAATTGCAAGCGTTACAGTTACCCCGCTCTGCCGCTGATATAGTTGCCGGTAAGCTCATGTTGTGGTGAGGAAAAGATTGCATCAGCTGATCCGTGTTCTATTAACTCGCCTGTGCCATTTTTGAGCCAGAAAAAGGCTGCATAATCTGCGATTCGTCTTGCCTGTTGCAGATTATGAGTGACAAAAACAATTGTATAGCGGCCTCTCAGGGACAAAACCAGCTCTTCAATTTTTTCTGAAGCTATCGGATCAAGTGCGCTGCACGGTTCATCCATAAGCAGGACCTTTGGTTTAAGCGCCAAAAGTCTGGCTATACATAGCCGTTGCTTCTGGCCTCCCGAAAGAGTGGCAGCAGAACTGTTTAAACGATCCTTTACCTCATGCCAGAGACCAGTGTCTTTTAAAGCCTGGGTCATTCTCTCTTCAATCTGCTTACGATCTTGTATACCGTGCTCTTTTAGCGGGATTTCGAAGTTCCTGCGGATAGAAAATGGAAACGGTACAGGCTGCTGAAATACCATACCAACCCGCCTTCTAAGATTAACCAGATTACACTTCGCAGAATAAACATCTGTTGCTCCGATCTTTATAGCTCCACTTGCTCTTGCTTCCGGAATCAGATCTATAAGCCGGTTAATGGAGTAGAGCAGAGTAGTTTTGCCGCATCCTGATGGACCAATCACTGCTGATATCTGGCAGGGAGGTAGTGAAATACTGATATTGCGCAGGGCACAGTTTGAAGCATAATTCACAGAAAAGGACTCGATCTCAATTGGCGAACATGCCGGAGCACCGCCCGTATCGCATTCGGCGTATCGAACGTCTTCAAGATCGGATTTATACAGACTAATCGCTTTCTTCATTTGCAAAGTCCTTTTTCTCTCCATTTTTTCATAAGGAATTGAGAAAGGCCATCAATAACCAGAATTAATAAAAGCAGTATAGCAGCGCTTTTATAAGCATTCTGCTCTCCACCCGGCACGTTCATAGCCAGATCGTAAATATGAACTGATATGGTGCGCCCGGGATCAAAAATCGACTCTGGCATTCTTAAGCTGTATCCGGAGGTAAATAGTAGCGCTGCAGTTTCAGAGAGGGCCCGCGCGCTGCCAAGTACAAAAGCAACAACCAGTGCCGGAAAGGCAGCAGGCACAATGATTCTAAAAAAAGCAGTATACGTAGAAAGGCCTAGGGCTGCGGAATTTAAGGTGTAATCCTCCGGAAGCGCATGAATACTGTCCAGTGAAAGACGTATTAAAAATGGAAGCACCATGACTGCCAGAGTAAAAGCACCTGTTAAGATTGAATATCCAAAACCGAGATAAACACCAAAAAAGGCATAACCGGCCAGACCAAAAACTATGGATGGCGTACTTGCCAGCAGATCAATGCAGGTATTTATTAAAGTGAGCAGGACACTATTTCTGTGCCTGTTGATAAACGAATAATACAACACGCCGATGGTGAATGGCAGCGCTGTAAGCAAGCTTATAATTAATATTAAAACTGTTGAAACAATTACCGGATAAATGCCTCCCCCTCGACCGCCGTTTTCCGGAAGTTTTAAAATAAAGTCTAAGTTCAAGCTCTGCATGGCCGGAAGAAGCCTGGCAACAATGCTGGCGGCAAGGATTAAAATTAATGCCGTAGAGCCAAAGGCAAATAGCGAAAGCAAAACGTCTTTGTATCGGCCGGTGGCTGTACTCATTGGTTATCACCTTTTGCTAAAAGGCGGGTGAGAAGAGAGATGATTACCACGCCAGTTATCAGAATAAGTCCCAGCAGGTAAAGAGCGTTTTGATGTGTTCCGTAAGCATAACCCATCTCAAGGGCAATAGTTGAGGTCAGTGTGCGAACCGGCGAAAACACTGAATCTGGAAAGACTGCTACATTACCGGCCAGCATAAGAATAATCATTGTCTCTCCAAGTGCACGCATTAGGGCCAGCATAATTCCTGAGAGTATTGATGCCCGGGCAGCCGGCAGTAAAACTGCCAAAATTAGCGATGATTTACCGAGGCCCAGAGCTAAACCACCCGGCGCGTATCTTTTTCTAGCTTCCTTTAAGGCTGTTACGGCACTAAAAGCAATCACAGGAAAAATCATAATACTTAAAACACAAGAAGCTGCCAGCAGTCCGCTTCCGGGGGTATGCATTTTAGCGATCATTGGTACGATAGTTTCAAGACCCCAGAGGCCCAGTACAACGGATGGAATACCGGAGAGTAAAGTAACAACTGTGTAAACCAGTGAGCGGATAAATCCAGACAAATAAAACTCAATTGCCACGGCTGAACCACAGCCCAGCGGAACAGCAAAAAAGAGCGCTAGTAGCGCTACCGATATGGTTCCAGCCAGGAGCACAGGGATATTATACAAACCCCCTCCTGATGCCGCGGGATCCCAGCGCGGATCGCTAATTAACCTTAGCAGGCTTAAGCTTTTCAATGTATCAAGACTTCCAGCTGTAACAGTTAAAAGTAGTATAATTGATACGCATAGCACACAAAACGTTATCAGGCGTGCAGCCTGCGGAGCCAGGTTTATTTTTAATACTTCAGCGTAGCGGTACAAAGGCAAACTTCCTGATTAAAGTGTTTCGCTTTTTACTCAGTGTATATTCAAGAAAACCGGATACTTTTTCGATATTTTCCGATCGTACCAGTAAAATCAGCGGACGTGTTATGGGGTATGTTCCGTTTTGCACGTTGCTGCTGTTTGCAGCTATACCGTTAATACTTAAAAGTTTTAGTGGCTCTCCGTGGTTTCGTGCATACTCCGCAGCCCCCAGCGAAAGATATGCAATTCCGCCCGGGGAGGTTTTCATAAGTTTAATGGTGTGCTGTGTTTCGCCGGCAATCATGGCGGCTTTAACCTCAGAGGAATTTAAGCCAAGAAAATTTCGAATTAGCTCACGCTCCGAGCGGCCCGCTGCCCGATCAATTACAGTAACGGGCAAACTGGATCCTCCGAGCTTATGCCAGTTTTTTACTTCACCCTTAAAGAGTGCGCGCAGCCCGTCTTTAGTAATATCGCTTAATGGATTACTTTTATGTACTACAAAGGCCACACCATCGCGGGCTACTTCGAAAGTTTTAACTCCGGTAGCTTCTTTTGGGAATAGCGCTCTTGAGCTCATGCCAATATCCGAAAGGCCGCGCTTTACATCTGCTATGCCGCGCGAGGATCCGCCGGTTTGAACATCGATTCTGCTGCCGGGGCTGGTTTTTTCATATTGCGCAGCAATTTCATTAATGAGCGGCGCAAGTGTACTTGAGCCTGATATTTCGATCTTAAGCGGCGAAGCTTTAAGTATGGCTGGAACAGGCAGTAAAAGCAGGATTAACAGCTGTATGGGCACTTTAAAGAAGCTTATGGTCATAACGCTCTAAAATAACATACGGTAAAAGACATCACTACAGCATTAACCGCTGCCATAATTGCTTTATGCTGTAGTTCGATTATCGTCCCGGAAAGTTACACAGGATGAGGATACTTATGTGGAAGTACAGGGTAATTTTTTTAAGCCTTTACTGGATTTCAACCGGCACTCCCAGCCTTTCAATTTTCTTAAGCATTCTTATAAGCTTGCGGGCAGCTTTTTTCGAAGACGTTCGTTTCAGTTTTTTTGCACTTCTAATAGAGCGCTTAATTAGCTTGAATCTTATGCCCGATACAAGCCTTTTTAAAGCCTTTAGTATCCGCATAAATGAGGCTGCTGAGGAGGAGAGATTTTCTGATTGTGAGCGCAGAAGTAATGTAGCTCTTACGGATTTTTTAATATCAGTTACAGTAGCCTGAAAAAGCATAAGTGGCCCTGACATACGGTAAAGTCCCTTAAAAGACGAGAGAAAGTTTTTAGAGCTTTGAGACTGAAGATCAGAAAAAATACTTACCCCGCTTCCTCC
Organism: Candidatus Dadabacteria bacterium; assembly: GCA_003696425.1. Taxonomy (GTDB): domain Bacteria; phylum Bdellovibrionota_C; class UBA2361; order UBA2361; family J046; genus J046. Next base: position 20,838 of record RFHI01000102.1, read on the forward strand.
CAGTATGCACACATCGCCGACATTCCAGTTTGTTCCGGCTGATACAATTCCAACCAAGGCGGAGAACCTGCCGTAAGCCTGAAAGAGCGGTCCACCGCTATCACCGTGGCAGGTTGATGCTCCTGATTCAGAATGGGATGCAATTAAAACTCCCCCATCAGCATCACTGATAATAAGGTTGGCACCCTTGCCGTTTGAGAGAAGTGGAAGGCCTGAGAGTTCGTTAGTGCCGTAACCGAATACTCCTGCAGAATCTCCGGCTGCTACCGGAAGATCGTGCATCACTGCCGCAGGAGTTACACCGGAAGGCGTCCGATTAAGTACCAGCATGCCGAGATCGTGGGGGGCACTGAAAAAAGGCGAGTCGAGCGGATTATATCGCGGGTTATGGTAAGTGGCCGTTACCGAAAAGGCCTGACCATTAATAAGTACCGTGTATTCAGAAGGTGGAACATCTGGCCCTGTTACACAGTGGGCAGCGGTAAGGACGTGGCGCGGGCCGACAAGCACACCCGAACATAAAAAAGAGTTTGTGAGAATCAGCGCTACCGGGGAGCTGGTTAAATCCAGGAAGCTTCCTCCTATGATTTTACGGGTGGCAGGCAATTCTGCCCTGACAGTGGAAGAGTCAGTTAACAGTGAGCACAACAAAATACCTGCAAATATTAGAATTTTTTTCAAAGTCACTCTCTCTCCGGTGGGCGGTTTCCTTTAGCGCCTACAGAATATTGCCAATTCAATACTTAAGCAAAAAAAATTAGCGTTTGTAAACCAGCCTCATATTTTGGGGTAGGTTGTGGAAATTACGGGCAGCAGAAGCTACAACAGCATTATTATTTTGGAGGCAAAGCGTTGCTTTAATATAATGAAAAGCAACAGGAAGGGAGTTTTGAAGAGAAGATTCTTTTCAGGCAGGAGACCGGAAAATGGTGGTAGACGGCTGTACGTTTTTACGCCGCGCCAGACTGTTTTTTAATGAGCTTCAGGCTGGCCGTTATCCTAATTCAACATCCCTGGCAGCCTTGGCGGGCTGCTCAAAGAACACGGCCCAGCGGACTATTTACCGTTTGCGTGATGAGTATCTTGTTCCGATAGAGTATGAGCCCTCTGAAAAAGGTTATTATCTGACTGATCCTGATTATACTTTTCCCTCACTATTACCGGCAGGCAAAGATGAACTGACAGCGCTTCTTTTAGCTCGTGATATAGTTAAATCACTTGATGCTGATGATTTAAAAAAAAATCTGGATAATCTCTGGGCACAGTTTGCAGCTTCAAATAACATTATCTCACGCGACTTAACTCCGCTGGCAGAGGTGTTTTCCTGCGATTCAACTGTCATTGGAGATATTGCTGACCGCGGTGTACTTAAGTACGTATCCGCGGCACGTGCCGGTGAAAATGTAGAGATTGAGTATAAATCACCGTGGCGGCATACCAGTCCGCGCAGTTATAGAGGAAGAATTTTACGTGTGCATTTTAGTGATGGCAATCTATATCTTCTTTTTCAGGAAGTATCGGGAAGAGAGCTGGTTTTAAATGCTGCCTTTATCAGAGAGTTTTCAGTTCTCAATGAAGACCTGGATTTTGAAATGCCTGTTTGTAATCTTCTGCCGGAAGATACCTGGCTTGAGGGCTTTGGAATCTGGGCCGGCGAAGAGATCGAAGAGGTCGAGGTTCGGATTCTTCCGCCTGCATCAGAGTATTACGCCTCGCAGCGCTGGCACTCTGACCAGCAGGACAAGTGGGACGGTGAAGTGCTGGTAAGACGCTTTCCCAGTATTATAGCGCCTGAGCTTGTACGGCGGGTACTAAGTCTTGGTGCTTATGTGGAGGAAGTTTATCCTAAAAAACTGCGTGAAATGGTGCGTGAGAGTGCCGCGCGGCTGCTGGAAGCGGTTACATCTTAACTATAAAAGCTGCATCTTCTCTTGTTGATCAGTACAGGTTAGATATGATCGGTGCTCGGTGCTGTTATTCCGCAGGCGCTCTAACAATTCATACTCTGGTTCTAACAATTTATGGAGCTTTTGCAGTGCATCATCTGGTAAGTGAAGCTTTTTTTTCGAACCAGCACCTACTAGCCCCACGTCTTCAAAATTTATACCTAATTTTTGTCCCAGTTGCTTCATGCCTGTTTGAAGATCACTTTGGAACATGTAATGCGATAACCCAGTAATATTTCTGTATGCTTCATCAACGCTAAAATTCTCGGAGAACATGTAGATTTGATTAAGCGCGTGTTCTTTTGGTATGCGTTCAATGAAGTCATAGATTGAGTTTCCCAGCCAGGGGCCTTCTGTCTGCATGCAGGGATGATCAATATTCTCTTCTTTAAACTGTATTAGCATTTTGTAGTGAGAGAGAAATCGTTCAACAGGATCGCGTAAGACGGTAAGCGTGAACGTTGCGGGTGGAATTTTAATTTTATGCATAGGTTCATGAGAAAAACCATAGTAATAGAGTCCGCGTTCTAAAGCTTGAACATTCCACCCGAGGAACAGCTTTGTTCCATTTAAAAGACCGTGTCCGGCGTTGCTTGCTTCGGAAAGTGCTCGGTATAAATCTCCCGGATTTTCAAAATCTTTATCAAGGTTAAAAAACGAATAATGGACAAAGCGTCCCGCAGTTTTTCTAATGTGATAGTGGTAAATTCGCTTATATTGGCCCTGTGGTCCAATGCTATAGCTCTCAGACAAGGTATGTAAGACCAGTTGGTCATATGAGAAATTGATTGATGAGATCGCACCTTTGCCGAAGTGTTGTCGCTGCGCAAGGAGCTCTTCAAGCGATATTTCCAGAGGAAGTGAAACTCGTATTTTGGGCATATTAAAGGGTTTCCTAAAAATGTTATTGACGACAAGTCATAAGAATTAGATTCAGACTGCAATAAAATGATTCAGGATGTCGTGTAAATAAGGAGTGCTTGCAAAGTCTCAATCTGCTGAATTTAAAGAAGAAATTAAGTAATGTTTTTCCTACATCATACCAGGATCGATTGAGCGATATGTCTGCTTGTCTATACCATATTGGATGTATTTGTGCTCGGGATGTTCTAAAAAGAAAGAGAGCTGTCAGGCTAAAAAATCATGTTCAGGTTGTGCGGCCAAAGAGAAACAGTGCGGCTGTTCCAAATGTGGCAAGCGCAAGGCTGGCTCGTGCGGCAAAACCAATAACTAGATCTATATAGCCGCAATTAATTTACGGCATTCAGGTAATGCCAGGCATAACCCCTGTTTTTTAAATAGCTGTAGGATATATAGACAAAGCCGCAGTCCGCAAAACCAGTGCCCCAGGAATTTTTGGCGATAAAATAACCGTTTTCGAGAGCAGCAGGTGCTCCTGCGGGCAGCTCACTGTTTGAAACAAAACCTATTATCAGCACAGCGTGAGTGCCGGGGGTGTTTGTAGCAGTGGACCATTCAACATAACCACTGGAGTCGACCCCGGTGAATGTGTCACCCATCGAAAAGCTGGTTATAAGTGGAACGCCTGAGACAGCATATACTGATGCGATGGAAAGCACCATTTCCGGGGAGAGGTATGAGAAAGTTGGAATGGTATCGTACGAGACTATCGCGTGCCCTGCTGTGGTAGAGGCCTGCGGGTAAGTGTACTGGTAAGCTGTACCACTACCCACTGAAACTGCTGTTTCCTGGCATTGAAAGGCATAACCGGTGCACATTTCTCCTGTGTAGCTGGTGCACGAATTCGGGTAGGTATTTAAGCTGGTATCAAGCGCCCCGCGGTTCAGTGAACGGTTATAATTCCAGACATTTTCAAACTGCAGCCGGTAGGCCTGGCCGGTAAAATAATCAAGGCTTGGTCCTATTGGCAGGCCGTCAGTGTAGCGCCAGCTCCAGTGAGCGAATAATTTGCCGGTCATATATGTATGTTGTTCGGAGAGATTTTCAGGAGAGCCCCCATCAATTAGCACACGAGTTTCAACCGCTGCTGCCACTGAATGGCCCACGCAGGTGCCGCGTCTACCCTGGTCTTTCACGCAGGTTTGTTTGTTTCTTAAGGGAAAACTGATATTTTTCATAATACCGATATTTGAATACTCGGGCAGCAGGCAGCGATCAGGCACTTCTCCGTTTGGGCCTGATGATTCAAAGCCGGTTTCGGAGGAGCAGTCAGCAATAAAATTTGTCTGTGGCAGCTGCGATGAATTACTGGAGATCTCAATAAGTATCGCACTTAAGTTATCATGGATTCGCTTTGCAAGACGTTTTATGACTGATATCTCTTTTGGAAGCTTTAAATTTTTGAATTTCTTTACTGACGGCAGACCTGAGCGGTAGCGGGTCGGGAGCATACTTTTAAGTTTCCTGTAAACCCGCTTTAGTTTCCTGCGGTTACGGCTGGCAGCGACAGCATGTCCCAGGTTAATTAATCCTAGTCTTTGAGAATCGAGTAAAAAGGCACGCTTTTTTCCTCCCTTTAATTTTACCTTAACCGGGACACTTGCTGAGTTTATTTTATCATCAGGCAGAAGCTCGGCTTTTACTTCGCTGTTACGCGGCTTTCTAAGTGTTCTTATAGCCAGTCTGAGGTAGCGCCTGTCACGGCGCAGCTGGCGCTTTTTAAGCTTAGCGGCTTTTTTGGGCCCAAGTGTATGTCCGGAGGATTCCTGGGCGCTCGCCGCGGCAGGAGTAAACGCAGCCATCGCGGTTACAGCAGATATCAGCGCCAAACGACATACCAGTTTCGAGCCGGAGAAGATCATAGTCAACAAATGTGCAGAAACTGTATTATAGCACTACTGCACTACCATGAGAAATAAGTCGGTTTTCTTTTGCTTACTTTTCTTTTCTCCAAAAGAAAAGTGGGGGATCGCGATTTGGAAAGCAAATCGCATCGAAACTGTATCTTTTTCGAGGGATTCGATCCCCTTCAGCATTACCATTTAGGATAATCCGGTTTTCTTTTGCTTACTTTTCTTTTCCCCAAAAGAAAAGTAAGTGGAGCTGAGGGGGATCGAACCCCTGACCTCAGGAATGCAAATCCTGCGCTCTCCCAGCTGAGCTACAGCCCCGCAAAGAACTCGGCAAACTAACCGACAGGTGAGAAGCCGATATTAACAGATTATCCGTGCAATTCGCCTGCACAACTCATCCAGCCTGCCTTGGCCGTTTGGCGACAGAGCTTTTTTTTAATTAATAAATTACCCGAAACCAAAGCTGCGGGTGGTGGGCCAGGGAAGACTTGAACTTCCGACCTCACGCTTATCAGGCGTGCACTCTAACCAGCTGAGCTACTGGCCCGTAGTTAATTTCGTAAGCTCACCATCAGGTGAGATCGCGAAATTAACAAGTCCTCCGAAGCCTTCTTACTAAACTCACTCCAAACAACCAAAGTCAACACGGCGAAGGAGGACACACATAACCCGATAGAACCAGCACTCGTTAGAATGCCCGGCCGGGTCGCGTGAGGTCGGAAATCGAATCAAACGCTCGCTTGCTCGCGTTTGCCATGCTACGTGGCGCCTCTTGTTGCGGGTCTCTTCGAGACCCTCACACCGCCACGTCCTCACGCTTATCAGGCGTGCACTCTAACCAGCTGAGCTACTGGCCCGTAGTTAATTTCGTAAGCTCACCATCAGATGAGATCGCGAAATTAACAAGTCCTCTTTATGCCTCTTCTTAAGTTCGCCCCGAACAAGCATAATTCAACAGGGCATACTAAACTGTAAAAGTGCAGATGTAACAAATAGACACTGCACTTAATGCTGTCAAGCATAGCTGAACACAATCGACAGCTGACAGTTAACATTATTAAGTAATTGAATATACAACAACATACTGCTTTAAGCACTTCCATTGTAC
>RFHI01000103.1 GCA_003696425.1 Candidatus Dadabacteria bacterium
ATGTATATGTTAACGACGCGTTTGCAACTGCCCATCGAAGTCACGCCTCAATGGTAGGAATACCAGCGGTAATGAACGAATGCGCGATTGGGCTTTTAATGCAAAAAGAGCTGGAATACTTTGAAAAGGCTCTGCTTAGACCAAAGAAACCTCTTTGTGTCGTACTGGGAGGTGCCAAGGTTTCTACAAAGTTAAATGCGCTGCTTAATATTGCAGATAAGGCTGACAAGCTGATTATCGGCGGCGCTATGGCAAATACCTTCCTGGCAGCCCAGGGACTTCAGGTTGGAAGGTCTCTGTTTGAACCGGAGCTTTTCCCGACTGTACTGGAGCTGCTTGGGAAACTTACCCGCCGGGATTGCAAGCTCTATCTTCCGGTTGATGTCAGAGTTGGCCCTTCGCCTACTTCCAAGGGGCTTGCACGTGAAGTGCCTGCGCTTGAAATCCCGGCTGACACAATGGCGCTGGATATCGGTCCAGCCACCAGTATCCTTTACAAAGAAGCTCTTCAGTCGGCAGAAACCATTGTCTGGAACGGCCCGATGGGGGCTTTTGAAAACGAGGATTATGCCCAGGGTACATTTGAGATGATTGAGCATATTGCCAGCGCCCACGCCTTAAGCGTGGTTGGCGGCGGTGATACTGATGCAGCTATTCACCAGATGGAGCTTGAGCATAAGTTTGACTATATATCTACAGGTGGAGGAGCGTTTTTAATGCTGCTTGAAGGAAAAGAGCTTCCGGCGCTTAAGGCACTTAAATAGGGGTTGTTAATCTGCAAAATTTTCGGTCTGGCTGTAAAAAATTTGCCATTTTTTACAGAAAATTCTGGCTATAAATGTAACTACCTAAACTCACAGCATAAAATATTTCAAAAAAAACCAAAAAACCCTCAAGTTGTACAAAATTGTACACGATAACCTATATAAGCCCGAAAGGGTGTACAAAAATGTACACTTTTAAAGGGGAGTCAGAGTAAAGGATAAACTGGATTTTTTAACTGGAGATTTCAAATGAGACACTCAAATGCAGCACTGAAAATAGAGAGAAAGCCTGAAACTGCCCGCGAGAAAAAAGTACGCAAGATAAAAGAACGCATTGAGTCGGGCCGTTATAACGTGCCCAGTGAAGCGATAGTAAAGGCCATGTTTTTCGGGCGAAGGTAATTAGGCCTGATTATCGTAATTTTATTCTCACAAACAAATCCCTCAAGCCCTTTGCCCACTGCCCCTATGCTCGCCCGTTAGTCAATTCATGAGCTGATTGCCGCCAATTAATGCATAACAACCATTAAACAGGCATGCGGCAGTTTTAGCAGCTGACCAGCAGAAAACACGGTTTAACAACCTGGTTCAGCGGGACTGTCAGATTAAGTGTTCAGGTTAAAAAGCGAGATTCTTATCGCGAACAAATCATATGAAAGGTCGAAAGGTTATGAGGCCTTGCGAAAAGATTCATCCGCCGTTTACACAACGGCCCTAGCAGTCCCGACTCAGTCGGCTTATTAATCTATTGCTGCCCTCACAGTTGGCATTTATTGTTAAACTCTATAGAGAAAACTGTTAAAGAATGTTCTGGCAAAAGAAAAAAAAAGCTGATGAGAAAATAGGCGGCTTTGCCTTCTTTCTTTCGCTTTTTTTCCTTTTGTTTTTAGCCATTTTTAATCTGACACTACTGCCCTCGCTGTGGGATTCTTATGCTTTTAGCAATATTTTGCGTTTCAGTGCAGCATTTCTGGTCGGTGGCTGGGCTGCACACTATTTAATTCGTGGACGCACCTCAGTGTTTATACATGAACTTAAGCACTCAATAGTATCAAACCTGGCGGGCAATAAAGCCAAAGGTATGAAAATTGCTGAACGCTCCGGTCACTTTGAATATCAGTACACAAAAGCAACGGAAGAGTATAATGCATTTATTGCACTGGCTCCATATTTTTTCCCGCTCTTTACTCTGCCGGCGCTGGGAATCTCGCTTATTTTCTGGTATCACAACCACGCTGCGCTTGTTTTTGCTGCCGGAGTAGGCTACGGCCTAGACTCGCTTCTAAACATTCGCGATATCGGTCCGCACCAGACAGATTTTACAGTGATTAAAGGGGGCTTTCGGGTTGGGTTACTTTACGTAGTTGCAATGAACACAACGCTCTTTACCATTCTCATGGCCTGGGTGATGCAGGAAGTCTTTGGCCTTAAATTTCTACTGTATGGGCTCTGGGAAGTATGTTTTCATCTGGTTGCATACTACAAGGGCTTAACTTAGTCATGCGATAATCAGCTCTGGTGTAATTTCAAGCGGCAGATCTGTTGTAAATCCTTCTGCGTACCCCGCCCCCACTTCAATGCCGAACGATGCCTTTTTGGTCTTTAAAATATGCTCAATATCGTTTCCCATAAAATTTATCTTCATCTGGGATTTATAACATCGAACAAGCGCCATAGCGTCATCAATCAGGTCAGTAATATTCACATATAGCCGAGGTAACACATCACGCGGTAACATATAAAAGAAAAGTCTTTTAACTGTATGTGGCTCAAGCTCAGGCACAGTTTTTTTTAAGCGCGCAATTTTTACAGCATCACGTACTAATGCACCGGTAGCATAATGATCCACATTAGCGATCCCACCGGGCTCACCCCGGTTATTAGTATGATAAGGAGCAAATACAGCAGCTGGCCTGTACTGCCTTATTACTCTGGCAATTTTAAGCCGTGCCTGAGGGGTATTTTCAACCTGTGTGTCGTAAAAGTCCAGAAACTCCCCCTGACACCCGATAAATTCACAGGCGCTTTTAAATTCAGCTTCGCGGGTTTTAACATCTCCGTGGGTACTCATCTCAGAATGAGTAAGCACTACATGATGCAGCTTCAAACCAGCACGTGCCAACTTTAAAAGCGTACCGCCCATGGCCATCTCAGCATCATCTGGATGAGCGCTGAAAATAAGGACATCGCAATTAACTCCTTTCTTTTTCATCCAAGTCGTACCCTTATTAAGTTTCAGTAATCAACCCGCTCCAGTATAAGTCCGTATGCCGGAGCTGTAACGCCAGCGAGTTTTCTATCCCTTGCATTTATAATTTCTTCTATAGTGCTTAGTTTGTTATTACCCCTACCAAACGCCACCAGAGTTCCAACTATATTACGCACCATCTGCTTTAAAAACCCGCTTCCGCTTACTTTATAATAAAGATACGGGCCATCCTGCAAAATCTCACTGCGATAAACAGTTTTTATTGGGCTATGAGCACCGCAGCCGGAGGCTCGAAAACTTGTAAAATCATGTTCGCCGACAAGCTTCTCAGCTTCCTGCTTCATTTTTTCAAGATCAAGCTTGTCTGAAACGAACCACACCTTACCGTAATCCAGTACCGGCGGATTCTGACGGTTATAAATAGTGTAGCAGTAATGTTTAGATACAGCGCTTTTTCGCGCGTGAAAATCCTGTGGCACAAACTCAGCAGATATAACTGTGAGCTCAGGCCGCATAATGCTGCTTACTCCTCTTGAAAGCCGCTCAAGATCCAGCTCTCCGTCAAAGTAAAAATTAACAACCTGCCCGCGGGCATGCACACCGGCATCAGTTCTCCCGGCAGCATAAATCGGAGATACCGGCTTTCTTAGCACTGTGCTAATTGCCTTTTCAAGTTCAGCTTCAATAGTCCTGAGCCCGGGCTGTTTTTGCCAGCCATGAAAACCGGCTCCGTTATATTCGATAACCAGTTTGATATTAGCCAAAAACTTCCCTCTCAATCAGCGCTTTAAGGATCTGAACAGCGTTCAGGGCTGCACCTTTTCGAATATTATCAGCCACAATCCACATATCAAGGCCGTTAGCTACTGACAAATCTCTTCTAATTCTTCCAACATGAATGCTATCGCTCCCCGTAACGCCTAGTTGCATGGGATATTCATGAAAATCGGGGTAAACGTCGAAGCAATCGCGTTTCTCTAAGCTCTCAATTAACACCTGTGGAGTTAAAGGCTCTCTGGTTTCAACATTGACACTCTCGGCATGCGAATGAAAAACAGGAACCCGTACAGCAGTTGCGGTGATTTTTAAATCCGGAAGACTCAATATTTTTCTACTTTCGTTAATAATCTTATGCTCTTCACGCGTATAGCCGTCATCCTGAAGAATATCTATTTGCGGTATACAATTAAAGGCAATCTGATTATGAAAAACGTCATGCGGCATCTCCTGCTGAGTGAACACCGCCCGAGTCTGCGCCCAAAGCTCATCCAAGGCAGCTTTACCTGCCCCCGAAACTGACTGGTAGGTTGAAACAACTACCCGCTTAAGCCCGGCCAGTTCGTCAATCACCTTTAAAAGTGGAACAAGTTGAATGGTAGAGCAGTTTGGGTTCGCTATTATTTTATCTTCAGCTGTAACAGCTTCTATGTTGACCTCTGGCACAACAAGTGGAACGTTTTCATGCATCCTGAAGTGACTGGAATTGTCTATTGCCACTGCCCCGGCCTCTACTGCAAGTGGAACGTATTTCTCTGACAGCTCAGCTGAAGTGGCAAAAAGAACAAAATCAAGCCCCTCAAAGGAATCGTCATTAAGTTCTTCAACCTCAACCTCATCACCGAAAAAGCTGTAAAGCTCACCAACCGAGTCCTTTGACGCAAATAGCCTTAATATCTTGCAACGGACATCAAGCTGCTCAAGCACTACCAGCATTTCGTTTCCAACGAGCCCTGTAGCTCCCGCAATGCCAACTGCCGGTTCTAATGCCATAACAAACCCCCGATTAAGGTAAAATTAAAGGTATTTCAAATAGCCTAATAATTTAACCTTAATTTACCGTAATAACAATATCCGCTCAAAAATAGCCTGCTCCAGCCGGCAGAGCTAATCAGCTGTGATTATTGTTTGTCAGAATTTAATCTAAGGTTGCGAAAACTGATTAAACGTGGCTCTCAGAAACTATCGACCTCATCTATTTCGCGAGCGCGCCTGGCTTTTTCGAGCTGTCTTTTAAGCTCTTCGCGGTCAAAGGGTTTTGCAACCACACCGAGGGCTCCGGCATTTATTGCAGCTTTCATGTTATCAGGGGTAGGCTCAGATGTAATCAGAAAGGCAACTTTATCCTTAATAAGATCATTTTTAGCAAGCTGGTTTAGAAGATCCCCACCGGTATTTCCGTCAGGAAAATTATAATCTACGAAAAGCATTCCAAACTTTTCCGGATCTTCTGAAATTAACTTAAAGGCATCACCGGGATTATCAACTGTAGTAACATCGTGATAGCCAAAAACTCCTTGTAGGATCTTTTGCAGCACCATGCTGTACTGCATGCTGTCGTCTACAATTAAGACAGATGTTTCCGGATTTGATATGTCGCGTTTTTTTGTAGTCATAGCTGCTCTGCATATATTAAGATTCCCTGTAATCATAAGCGGTTGCAGTAAAGTTAGCTGACAGTGGACCCAAACAAAACGGTTTGCAGTATAAGCAGCATATATATATAGTAATAATCTCAAGCGGTTATATTATTTAAAAATTGAGAGCGGTATAATGGTCGACAAACCCGTCTTTCTTACAAAAACGGAACAGGAACTGCCCGGTGTTTCAGTTGAATCGCTCCGTAAAGCTATTGAAGAGCTGGCTGAGCGCTACGGTATATTAAACCTGCAAATAGCTGAATCGTGCTCGTACAGCATGGCTATGGTTGTGCGCTTTGCGCTGGGGTTAAGCGCTCAGGACGGTCAGGTATGTGTCTTTGCTGCTGATAATCTTTGTGGACAGATTGCACTTGCAACCCTGCGTCAGCTTGTAAATGCAGGCGCGAAAGGACTTGTATTTATGTGTTGCGATCCCGATAAAGCTTCAGCTGATACCCTCCAGCAGCTAAAACCCTTAAAAGCAGCTGAAGTAAATATTTCGCCTTTAAGTTCTCTAGAGAGCGCCTCTCAACTTGAAGATATTATACCTTCCTGCCATAACGTTTTACTAGGACTTTTCGACCCGATTAGACATGAGCTGGAAGAGTTTTCTCCGGCAGTTCCAGTACTAAACGAATTAAGCACTCCTGTTCATTCCGTTCAGTGTTCATATGGGGTTAACCCGGATACAGGGAAGCCCTGCGGAGAGGCGATATTTTCCTCTTCAACCATCTCTCTGGGTGCTCCACTTCAGGGACTTTACTATGGAGACAACTATACCGGCCGGCACTACCTTGCCGACATATCCTTTTCCTCAGCGATTTACCGCACACTTGGCATTGAGGGGCCGGCGCTATTTTCAGAGCAGCCGGTAATTCAGATTTTCCCAAAAAAGCCGGAAGAAGAGTGAGTAATGCCATACGTTTTTTCACCCTTAAAAGAGCTTGAAAACAAGATCAGAAGCGGAAGACTCCTGCCCGCTGAGCTTATTTCGCAGCACTGTGAGCGGATAAAAAAACTTAACCATTCTTTAAATGCTCTTAGAATTGTTGCAACTGAGGAAGCTAAAAAAGAAGCTCTAGTCCTGGATCAGGAAGCTAAGCAGGGATACTTTCGCGGTCTTCTGCACGGAATTACCTTTAGCGCCAAAGATCATATCGAAGTTAAATGTCTGGGGCGAAGTGAAGGTAATAGAATTACAGAAATTAAAAAGGCTTCTCGGGATGCTGCTGTTATAAAACTACTAAAAAAAGAGGGAGCAGTTTGTATCGGCAAAGGCAATATGGCCGAGTATGGAAAGTCCTATCAGACTGATAACCGTGACTTCGGCCGCACCAACAACCCCTTTAACCCGGATTATACCCCTGGAGGCTCTGGCGGTGGAGATGCTGCAGCCGTGGCTGCAGGTTTTGCATCGTTTGCAGTAGGAGCAGATGCCGGTGGGTCAATTAGAATTCCGGCTAATTTTTGTGGTCTCTTTGGACTCTACCCTACACCCGGCACAATTACATCACACGGAATAAGCGCCTATCCGCACTCTATCTATGCCGGTATGCTCAGTATCGGCGTACTTGCAGGAGCCTTAGATGATCTGGAAATACTGGCTCGCATTCTTATACGTTACGACCCGCGCGACCCGCGAAGTGTTTATTCATCTGCTTCGATGCTCCGCCCTGCGTCAACAGGAAAAATTGCATACTTTTCTGAATTAAATGGGGTTAAATGCGATCCTTTAATTCTGAAGCACATAAAAGAAGCTGCTAAAAAATTTGAAGCTGCAGGCTTTACGCTGGTTGAAAAGATTCCAGCCCACTTCGAGCAGGCGCTTTATCCTTTTATAATTCTGGCCGGCCCTGCTGCTCTTTTAATTGATGATCTTCTGGCTGCGCGTGCTGGCACACCACGCGACATCTCAAAAGAGTCTGATGCTATGAAAACTCTGCGCTCGCGGGTTAAAGCTGAACTTCCTCCGCTAACGGCTGAGCACGTGCTTGACGCCTGGCACGCCCGTGACTGGTTAAGGATTCAGGCGGCTCAATTTTTTGTGGAGTATGATTTTATCTTATCTCCTGTAACGGCAACACTACCTGTAAAGCACGGGACCTCCACTTTTCATATTAACGGCCAGGATTACGCCTCTGAGCAGGTCTTTCAGTTTGCCTCGGCAGTGAATCTGCTGGGACTTCCGGCTGTGGCCTTCCCGACTGGAATATCTAAGAGTGGTCTCCCTGTTGGTCTTCAGCTCATTGGACCAAGGTTCAGTGAGTTTTTAATAATTGAGGCTTTACGCAAGGCAGGTTTTAGAGAAAGGGTTAAACTTAAAAATTGAAAATGCCTTACGCTCGTTAAGACACTAATGGGAACTTCAAACGCCGCCAAGCTTCTAAGAAAACTGTCATCTGTCTGAAACCAGTACACTTCTGAAGCAAGCGCCCGAAAATTAAGCCTGTTAAAACTTCTCTCTAAAAAGCGCTTAAAAAAAAGAAACGGGCTATTAACCTAATGCGGCTTAATGGCTCAAAACATGAAGCTGGTACTATGTCAGTTAATAGTCCGCATGACACCATAACAGCTGGAAAAGTGAAATTTTCAAGCGATCTAGGCTTTCCCTCGGGAGTTGAGGCTATTAATTACCAGTCATAGTATTAACTGCCCGGGGTCATGCCATAAAGGGTCCAGTTGTACCCCTTATCAGCATCACCGCCTTTAATAAGAATTACCCAGCCGGGCTGGGGCGGTGACTGCTGGCCGTTACTGAAGAGATTTAAGATGCGACCATCTTCGGAGCGCACTATGTCATTACCGTCTTTTCGCTCGTCCCAGGAAAGTGGACGTTTATTATTATTGTAGCGCGAAGAGAGAATCTCTTTAACTTTTATTCTTACCGGTATTGAATCAAGTTTTGTGAGTTCTTCACTCATCTGATGGGTCTACTGTCTCCTGCTGCTGCATGGCAAAAAAAGGTGCCGGCCCCTGGCGCAAATCGCGCATCATTTCAGCAGCTTCTTTGGTTTCAACTGTTGACCATTCAATGTGCGGTTCACCGCGCGCGCCGGGCTCGCCAATTTTTGTTGGAACTAGAAAGAGATCCCCTGCAATAGCATCGTGATGAGAAACCAGCCGCACAATGTTGACTGTCATTTTCTTGTGATTGGCGACTCTTTGCGCGAGCTGCTTTAACTCGTCATAAGGTTTTCCGATATACCACTGGTTACGGCTCAGCCCGGGACATGCCAGGACTTCCTGTCCGTTATCAATGTCGCGCTCAAGGTCGAAGATCCAATCAATAGACATAGTGTCGTTCCGTTAAAAAATTAAAAACTAATTAAAAACCACAAAAGAAAATTACAGGCTGAAATATAGAGGCTAAACTCCCTCTCCTGTATCAGCGACATTATCTATGCGTTCCTTTAGCTCTTTTCCGACTTTAAAGAACGGAAGTTTTTTGGGCGGAACGTGAATTTTTTCCCCTGTCTTAGGATTGCGTCCCTGATAAGCCTGGTATTCCTTTACCACAAAGCTTCCAAAGCCGCGAATTTCAATGCGGCCACCATTTACCATGGTATCGCGCATTTTGCGGTAAATAAGATTTACGACTTCTTCAGCCTGCATTACATTAATACCGGAACGCTCGGCCAGTTTCTCGATAAGTTCAGACTTATTCACTTATCCGTCCCCTTAAAAAAATACTAAAGACTTCCTAACACTTACAACAAACAGCAGCTCTTAACTGCCACTCTCTCTTATAGCCAGCAAATCGTAAGATGTCAAAACAGTTCGTAAAGTTTGCGAAATATTTTCAGTAAAGTAGCCATAAAAAGTGAGTATAACGCTGTTTGCCTGCTATGCTCTTTTAGGAATTGCCGAAAGTACCGGAGCACATCTGGTAACTTGCAGGACTTTGCCGGGACATATAACTGCAAATATAACCAGTTGAAATTACGCATTTATTCCAGTAGCCCCGCACCAGAACAGCCTAGGCGCGGGTTCGCATTCGCATTTATTCCAGTAGCCCCGCACCAGAACAGCCTAGGCGCGGGTTTAGGTTTCAGGTAATTTCGCTTCCAGCCCCGATTCTCTGAGCAATTCGACCAACAGTAATATCCCCATCACCAAAGACAGGATTGACCCGGGCCTTTTCTGTGCCGGCCCTAAAGACTACTTCATCCGGATCTTTCCCTACATTAGCGGGACTGAGAACCGCTAAATATACGTCTTCCAGGTCAAGCCTTCCCTTATTTTCAAGTACCCTTCCCAGGGGACGCGCTATACGGGGCAGACTAAAGTATTTATCAACATATTCCATCTGCTCTACCCTGTTCATCCTGCGAAGCTCAGCTGTAGTTGTACCGAGTTCCTGAGCAGTAGCTTCCATAAACTGAATCAACCCGGTAGCGGAGGAGTGGGGGTTTTTTTTGCTTGGATCAAAACTTCCAACAGTTTCAAACTGCATTACTGCCATAAGATGATTTGGATTCATTCCGTGTTTAGCGGCAACGCGTTCAACCTCCGCATAGAACTCTTCTTCAAGTCCGGGAAAATTAACTCTTATATCCTCGGTCTCGTGCTCTCTCCAGTAGTTAAAACCATCGGCATGTTCATACCCTAAGCGCGCCTGGCTCTTGTCCCAGATGCCCCCTGTAACCTCTTTAAAAGTATTAAAATCAAGCGTATTTCGCTTTAGATAGAGATCAAGTGCCCGCATAGTGCGCGGCCCGACAATCCCATCTACTGCCAGACCGTGTTCGCTGTCTGCGGATCTTAACTCTGCTCTGTCAATTGAGAGCGCATAACTTCTCTGAAACTCTTTAACAGCTTCAACTGTAGCCTGATCATAGATGCCGTTTACATTAATTCGTTCTTTTCCGTTCTCCTCGAGCCATTTATTTAAGTCCTCCTGAAGATGAAAAACGTCGACACCAGATTTACCCAGAGATAAAAGTTTTCTATTGGTTCGAACTCCCTGGAAGGGATCGTTGCTTATTGACTGCTTTTCCCTGTCTGAAAACTGCCCGCCCTGTGGGATGTCACGATCTAAGTCAACGGCCGGCAAGGTGCCGGAAACACCGGTCAGGTTCTCCTCCTGCCTGGCCCCGTCAGCTCTCTCCGCCGTTACTACCGTGCTATCAACCTGTGCTCTGCCCAATTTGACCCCTAAAATCAAAAAACGCTTAAATACTTATATGTTATGGGCTACTGCAGCTTTACTGTGACTGGTGATTCCAAAGATTTAATCACAAGCTAAATTATGTGTTATTTTAATTGATTAGCGCTGCAGGTCCGTGCACCCGACCACCTCGGACAACAGCCACGCCTCCAATGAGACCGAGTTAGCCACACCCCTAATAGTTAATATCTATTGTACCCGCCCCAGAAACTGGTGCGGATTATTTTCTTGACTCTAAAACAGACAAAAAACCTGGCTTAGAGATAAAACTCACCACTATAATCAGGACTAAAAGATAAATTTCTTTAAGCCAGGTATTATGCGCAACTTTCTGCCTGTTACTGTTTTTTTCTTGTATCCATTAATCCTCTTTGCAGAACTCAAAAGCTTTCCCTACGACGGCTGCTACAGCAAACGTCATAGCGTTATTTACTTTGATAAAACTGCCCAGTACAGAAGAATTAGCAAGCTAAACGGCCTCTATCTTAAAACGCTTCCGGACGGCAGGGTGCGCACAGGTATTTTTCTTACCTTCAGCAATTACTACGTGTGCCAATTTACCGGTACTGGCAGATGGGATGGAAAAGAGCTGGTAGTACCTGATCCCTACCCGGAATTGCGCCAGTTTCCCAACTTACCTCCCTGCGAACTGACCATCAATTTTACAGACGATCTGGCGGTAATATCAGAGTCAAAGGGCAGCTGTCAGGATTATTGCGGGGCTGGAGGAACTCTGGATGGTGCTGTATTCCCTCTTTCGCGTGGGAGAAGAGCTTGCCGCCCGAACTACCTGAACAAGCTCCTGTCGAGCCAATAGAGCCAACATTATCTATTATATAATTAATAGCTTGCAGAAATGAATTCTTCTTTGATGTTGCAATTAAAGACTAAGGCCCAATAACACTCCTTAAAAGCAGCTACTTTTGATTATAAATTAGTTAGTAACAGCAAAGGAGAGGTGTTGTGTTAGAACGAGGATCCAATCCTGAAAGCGCACCGAACACAATTGCGCTTAATCGAATTCGTAATGCAGAGCCAGAGATTTCAGAAACAAACTTACTTAACGGCGCAAAGCTTATTTCAGTCGTGCACCCGGATGCAGTCCAAACAAGCGTCGGAGTAATCTTTGATGCCGGCTCCCGCAGGGAGAACCCCGGTGAACACGGGCAAATGCATTTTTTTGAACACCTGCCCCCTGGAAGCTTCAGAATTACGAGCGGCGGCACAGATCTTCAGAGGCTTTCTCAGGCGCGAAGCTGGGATAGCAATATAATGGTTACCAAAGAAATGCTTTCGATAGCATTAACTGGCCCTGATTTTGACGGCGAGCAGATGCTGTCGGCAGTCACGGCCATGTTAAATCCCGAAAGTGACGCATTAAAAGCCATCTTTGATATTGAGAAAACAAGGATTATCAATGAAATAATACAGCGAAGCTGTGCTCAACAAGAAATCCGTGATGCCCTCTTTAGTACACTCTTTATGAAAGACACCGGGTATGATCACCCGATCGGCGGAACGCCGCAGGAAGTACAGGGCTATACTTTTGAGCAGGTCATGGAAGCCGGCAGACGGCTGCTTACGCCTGATAATGCAACTTTTATAGTATCAGGCAAACCCGACTTTACCGGCCAGGTATTTAAGGCCTTTGAAAGCGCATCCCTTCCAGGCTCAGGGCCAAGACCATCTGGACTGCCGGAATTAAGGTCAAACACTACCGTTGACGATCTGCCACAGGTTAATGCAGCTATTGCTCCGCCGATACCGGGCCTTGAAGTATGCGCCTGGCTGCCCGGTTTAAATAAGGGCAATTCCAAAGAGCATCTGGCGCTTGAAGTTGCTACCGGGCTTTTATCCGGCCATGTTTCCTCAGAGCTCTCTCACAGGCAGGGTGTAACGTACGGGGCCGGTGCCATTCCAAGGCAATACCCTGAAAACGGCTATGTAGAAATAGGCTTTAATACCGATCCAAGAAACGGCCCCAATATCCCTGCTCTGCTTGCAAAAACACTTGAAGAGTTTCCAGCTACAATTACCCCTGAAAAGGTAGCTGAATACTACAGTGCATCCCGAAATTACTGGTATCAGAATGCCCAGGATATTACTTCTTTTGATGTATTGGCTGAACTTGCCAGAAGACCTCAGTCGTTTGTAATTCCGGTTAGCACAAAGCTTGAAAAGCTACAGGAAATAAGCGCTGAAGACGTGCGCGCAGCAGCAGAGCAGTTTTTTAACCCGGAAAAACTGCGGCTTGGATACCTTGGCTCTCCCCCGGCACTTCAGGCTGCGGGTGCAGTGCCTAATGTGACCTTACCTTTTGCTTAAAAGTGATAAATAACCTCTTAATTAATTTAGATTGCATTCAAGCTCTGAAGGTGTATAGTGACTAAGGACTGACCCGAAGCACCAGGAGTCTCTTTATGAAAACCTCACCCAGAGTTAAAATATCAGCCGTTATTTTTATGCTTTTTCTATCGGCTGCGCCAACTCTTCATGCCCAGATAGCAATCGGAGACGGTAAGCTTTTTACCTGCAGTGGCACTACAATTAAGTCTGTTAAGACCGGCTCCGAAGTAACCCCCAAAAAAGCACTGGCAAAATTTAAGAGGATTATAAAAAAGCTTAAACAGCGCATGCGCTCACTGCCCCGCAGCAGTAAAAAGCGGAAAAAACTAAACGAGCGTAAAAAAGCTGCTAAAAAAGGCCTGCGCGGCACTAAGAGGTGTAGAGACGGAGAGCTTGCCGGGCTAAGCCAGCTGGTTGGAAACTGGAATGTACTTACTGAAAACGGGAAAACCCCCGCTGAGAACGGTTACACTTCACTCACAATTTCATTTACCAGTACTACATTTACATCGATTTTAACTGGCCCGGTAAGCTGCAACTGGACAGGGACCTACACAACCAGCACATCGCCGGACAAAGCTACGCTGCTTACCACTGCTGCAACAGGAAGTACTTTTTGCCAGCAGGCAGTAAATAAAGAATCCTCTGCTCTAGTTACCATATCCACAGATGGCAACACTCTAACGCTTGATTACCGCCCGACAGGAACGCTACAGGTATATGAGCGGATAAGTTAAGGCGGTTTTCAGGAATCCAATGAATTATTTCCCCCAAACTTATGTTAGGTTGGTAAACGGTATTTCCAGCAAATCTAATTATATTCGTATTACCAGATAGTTAACACATAAAACACTGGCGGCCTATCGCACCCCTCGCGGTAAAAGCGCACATCCCCCTTAGCCAGCCTAATACCTTGTGACTGGCAGAGATTACAGCTAAGGCTTATAGTTAAGTATTTTTGTAAATAAGCATGTAAGAATCAGACAATAAGTTAATGAACACGTTAAAGCTAAAAGACTCCCGCTTTTGGATCGTAGCAGCAGCAGGATTGCTGGCGCTTTATTTGCTCTCTATTTCCTTTAGACCGCTATTTACTCCTGATGAGGTGCGTTACGCTGAGCTTCCGCGTGAGATGCTAACAAGTGGTGACTGGATTATACCGCGTCTTGATAATTTAACTTACTTTGAAAAGCCTCCTCTTCAGTACTGGCTTACTGCCGGAGTAATGCTTGTGGCTGGAGAAATTCCTTTTGCCGTAAGATTTATACCGGCACTATCTGCGCTTCTTACAGCGCTGGTATTATTTTTATTAATAAAAAAGAGTGTAGAATCAGTCGTGGCGGCTGGCCTTGCAGCCAGCTCATATTTACTCAGCACGCTGGTTTATGCCGTATCAACAACTGCCACCCTGGACAGTTTACTTACATTTTTTCTTACTGCCATAATGGCCAGCTTTTACTTTGCCATGGAAGCCGGCGACCGAAAAAAAGAGCTACTCTGGCTAATTGTTTGTGGCCTTAGCTCTGCCTTGGCATTTCTTACCAAGGGATTTCTGGCATTTGCCCTTCCGGTAACTGCTCTTATTCCATTTCTCTTATGGAAAAAAAGATGGCGCACTCTTTTGGTTTCTCCCTGGATTGTGTTTATTGTGGCACTTTTGGCTGTACTCCCCTGGGCGCTCTTAATCCACGCCCGCGACTCAAGTTTTTGGCCATATTTTTTCTGGGAAGAGCATATCCGTCGCTTTTTAGCCTCTAATGCCCAGCATGCTGAGCCTTTCTGGTTTCATATTCCCACAATTTTATGGGGAGCTTTGCCCTGGACGTTTCTTTTCCCTGCGGCTTTTTTAGGATTAAGGCAGTTAAAAAACAGGCCGCTTATTGTAGACTACAGTATCACCTGGTTTATATTTCCGTTTTTGTTTTTTTCTGTCTGCCGCGGCAAGCTGATTACGTATGTACTTCCCTGTGTGCCGCCTTTAATAATTCTTTTTACAATTGGGATTTTACAATATTTTAAGTCTCCCTCGCGCAAGGCTTTTAACTGTGGAGCTTTACTTTTAGCGTTTATCATGGGCGCTGCATTTATCGTGCTTCTCCTTAACTATTTAAGTGGCTTTCCTTCGGGGAAGGTTTTGTATACGGAATCTGAGAGTTTAAAGTTTATTATAGTTTCCGTTTCGCTCCTGCTTTTTTCTGTATTTTCCTGGTTTTCAGCCAGGCGAAATACTCCTGAAAAAAAGCTAATGTTTTATGCCTTAGCACCGGTTGCTTTGTATGCTGCTATTGGCTTTGCCATTCCGCAGTATTTTATCGACAAAAGAGCACCGGGAGAATTTTATTTAAAAAATGCCGGCCATATTTCACCAGGCACTTTGATTGTCGCTGCAAGCCCTTCGCTTGTGCAGTCAGCCTGCTGGTATTACAAGCGAACGGATGTTTATATTTTATTTGGCGCAGGCGAGCTTAGCTATGGTCTTAAGTATCCCGGCCAGGCGGCCCGTCATTTAAAAACCGCAGAAGATCTAGCCGCTCTACTAGAAAGCGGCAAGGTAAAGTCCAATCTTGTTTTGATTATAAAGCGTAAAGACTGGCAGCGCGTAAAGTCAGAGCTTCCCCGCCCCGCCTTTATTGACATGACGCATAAGCTGGTATTTGCGGAATATAAGGCAAATTTTTCTTGATAAATATTCAATAGGCCCAGGCAGTCTATCTAAGTCTATTGCTATAAGGACCAGTATTGTCAGGCCAAAGTTTTCCCAGCAGCCGCGGTCCTAATGCGAAAGACACTTTTACCGGCCTTGAATGAAAAAATGTACACCATACTCTACTATACTCCTACTCAACAGAGATACCTGTTTTTACTTACGAAAGTTCGACATGGCCGGAAGCATACTGCTTTAAATGAGCGTAGTTGAGTAATTTACTTGTATTTTGATGTTGTAACGTGCGACAGTGTAAGGAGATGGTGGTCCAGATCGCCTCTACCCGACTTATATTATTGATAGTTTCGTTTTTGTCGAGAAGGAGGCAATATGAAATGCAACCAAGGTCGCCCAATCTCTCTCAGCCTGTATATTGCCCTGACATTTCTGGTTTCTGCAGCACTCTCTATACCCTTACATGCCCAAGTTAGAATTGGTGAGGTAGACTCAATCGGCAGACTTGTGATTAGGTGTGATGTTGATTCTTCGGCCAGATTCGGCCCGACAGTTCAAGTTTTAGGGGATGACGGTAAAGTTCGTAAAGTGAGCAAAGGGCAATCTGCGGTTCGCCGGAAACTGAACAAACTGAAGGGTAAACGCTTTAGTCAGGAAATGATGAGATTGAATAGAGTGCAGAAAAAGCTTCTAAAGTTGAAAACCGGGCCAGCTGGAGATCGCCCCCTTCGCAATTCCCTGGATATTCCAGGTGTTCAAAAAACTGTGAAGCAGCTAAGGACATCGATTAAAAAAGGTGAAGTCGCAGGAATATTTGATAGTGGAGATATAACGCTGGAGGACCTTTTAGACCAGCTCCCTGAAGAAGCTTTGAATACGCTGTTAGAGAATACAAAAAAGAAGCGGGAGCTTCGCCAAAAGCTGCGAAATGCGCTAAAGGAGACGAAGCGGTGTAAGGGGTGTGTATCTGACAGCACTCAACAGGCTCGGGCGCAAAGCGCCAAAAGCGCTCGATGTGGGTGTTATACCCGAAAAGCTCCTGCGAGTATTGCGGTGCGTACGGTAGTTTATGAATCTGCCTGCTCTAGCATTGCGTTCATTCAGTGGGATAATTCAAGCACTGAAAATGTTACCTCGGCCACCGCCCATTATGGGTGGTTTTTTAATGGCAATACAGACTCTCGATCCAAATCTGCCGAACCACCATATAGTAACTCGCACGGCTATGGGTCTCAGGGCCTGACTATCGATGCGCCTACCGGCAGTAACTGGATTGCTGTGGAAAGTGGCACAACATCACACCTAGGCGGCGGTTCAGCCGGTGCCTGTACGGACATTGAGGCTGCCCTCAAAACTCATCTGAGAAACCCCTCGGTTGAATTAAGGGCTTGCCCGCAGTCGTAATCTGCAAAGCACCACGAAGCTGACCCGCAAATCAAAACCTGCGCTTGAGAGCTTTTGATACATCCTGGATTCCTGCTTTTTGTAACTACACCTCTCTAAAAAAGGGGGCAATTGACAGGATTATTTTTTCCAAGACTTCCGGTCATTTCATCAACGGCATAACAGAGGAATTTTATTATTTCGTATTATCAAATAGTTAAATTAATACTCAATGATTGAGTATTAATACTCAGTCATTGAGTAAAGTTACCTTAACTGCCCTGCCTCTCCCAAGGTCGGTTTAGGAGTCTCAGCCTGCGTTTAATCAACATGACCCCAAAATTGGTGTCTGCGGAATATAAAGCGGGGCAGCATAAATTTAAGTAAAGTTAAAGCCGCGCCGCGGGACCGCCGACAAGGGCCTTTATGTAACTACCGGTGGCTTTACCAAGGACGCCCGCTACGAAGCCGAATGTGCTTCAGTACCACTTATGCTGCTTAACCTTGATGACCTCACGGACTGGCTGCTCGAGTATTACGAAGCCCTGGATAGCAAGGTAAGATCGCTTGTGCCACTTGCGAAGGTGTATTGGCCAGGGTAGATGTAGCATTGCTGCTAAGGATACCCTTAGAAAGGCTTCTCCGTTTATTCGAGCCAGAGTTCAAGGCACTCCTAAGGTTAAAAGACTCGTTATTAACCACCTAGCCCGTTTAAAATTTCAATA
>RFHI01000104.1 GCA_003696425.1 Candidatus Dadabacteria bacterium
CATTATATTTGCCGGAAGGTTTTTTCATTTTAATCCGCTTTACTTCCTTTAAAGTTCCGGCATCGTAAATTACCAGCGCTCCATCCATATCCCAGATGCTTACAAGCGCGTAGCGGCCATAGCGGTCAAACTCAATATGCGCTGATGTTTTACCGGGCGCAGGAATAAGCGTCTTAACAATCTTAAGAGTCTTTTTATCTATAACGTGAATTTTATCTCTATTCGGTCCAAAGAAAACATCAGCCCAAAAGTAGGGGCTTTTTTCGTGGCTTCTTATAAAAAATCCGGGTCCCGCAGTCTTAATCTCTTTAACCGTCTTCCAGCTACTCATATCAATTACTGAAATTAAACCTTTCCCGAGATTCGGCAAAGCCATAACCCGCCTGCCATGATAATCAAAACTTATCCCTGCCCCCAGATGCGGCATGCCGGAAAGTTTAATCCTGGCAAGCTCTCTGCCACTATCAAGGTCAAGTACCAGCGCAGACTGTTCAGCCCTCGAAGCTCCGATAAGCTCGCTATAGCTCTGATTAAAAAAGAAATCATCTATAAAGCTCTCTGTTTTTATTTTGCGTAGTCCCCGGTCTCTTTTAACGGCGCTGTAAGGAAACTCCCAGACCTCTTTAATATCCTTAAGCGCCAAAATAAAACTCTTCCTGGGCGGAGCTGAATAAACAGCACTTACCCGTGATGAACGCCCACCGCTCTTAACCGCTAACACTCTTAAGACCGAAAAATTTTCAGCATCAAGAATTGCCAGCGTATGTGGCAGGTAATTTGCCGCAGCCAGATATTTGCCGTCAGCTGATACGGCAATATTACGAATGTTAATTCCGGCCCTCACTCTGTTACATAGCTTTAAGGTATAAAGGTCATATCTGCTAATCCAGCCATCGCGAGAGGCAATATAAGCATAGCGTCCACCAGGCGAAAATTTTACTCCACCGTGCACTGCAAAGTCAGTCTTAAGACGCTTAAGTGGCACAAGCTTATCGCCATCAAGCACAGTAATATGATGATCGCCAAGCTCTACAATAACAAATAAATTTAGCGGATCAATTCCAGCAGGCAGCAATGATTTGTCATCAGGCTTACAGCCAAAATCCTGCCTGCTTTTTTCAATATTTTTTTTGCTCCACTCAGGAACACTTTTAAGCGGACTATATATAAACTCTATAAGACTCTTAATTTCCTTTTCATTCAGCAGCGCGCCAAAAGGCGGCATCTGGGTAGCTACACGGCCATTTTTTATCACAGCCACTGCCTCAGTCTTTTTTAAACGTGAAAGATTTTCAGGTAAAAGCGCAGGCCCCATAGCACCTAGCCGCCCGCTTCCATGGCAACTGGCGCAATAGTTTTTATATAGTATACTTACCGGCTGGCTGCCGGAGTTTTTACTATGTAGCAGCAACTTCTCCGTGTTACTGCAACCTGTAAAAATTGCAATTAACACAAACAATAGAGCTTTAGGATTCATTCAGCCCCCCTCCTGCTAGACTAAGGTAAACAGCCGATGAAATTCCAGCTGAACCAAAAATCATGCACATGACAACTATCTGGTAACGCGCAGCGATTAGCGGCGAAACCCCTGAAAGTATCTGCCCGGTCATCATACCGGGAAGCGAGACAAGTCCTACGGCAAATAGAGCATTGGTAATCGGTATAAGCGATGCGCGGTATGCAACGGCGCGCGCATCCAGAAAACCTGTTCCTGAGGCAATCTCAGAGCCATAGCGCTCAAGCGCAAGACTTACCGCATTCATTGAGTTGGAAAAAATCATGCCCGCCAGCGGAATAATAAAGCGCGGCTCATACCACGGCTGCACTCTTAAAGCTGCCTGCGTTACCAGAGCCAGGACAGGAAGCGATCCAATAGATATGGCCCAAAGCGTCCTGAAATACCCTTGCCTGTTTTTTTCCTTTAGCGGCCTGATGGCTATCCAAGCTGATATCAGCAACATAAATAACAGCACCAGCCCGATTACCAGAGGACTGTTGGAGTTAAAAATCATGCTAAGCAAGTAGCCAACCAGAATAAGTTGAACTATCATCCGGATTGTAGCATAAACTACTGTAGTAGCGCCGGTTTGCCAGCGAAAAAATATAATAAACACTACGGCAACCGGAATTAGCATTAAGGTAAGACGAATGAGTGAAATATTCTGTACAATATCGTTCATAGCGCTCTCCTAAAATTAAAAGGAAAGACAAGTTATAATGAGACGACGCCGTTTTTTTATATTTTTATCTTTAACGCTGCTCTTTGCAGCATTAACCGCATGGGAAGCTTTTCACCTCTATAAGCTAATTGCAAGCTATCGGGCCACACAGGCCGAAGTTGTTGAGTCAGTTGTGGTAGAACATAAAGTGCCCGGCAGACGCAGGCAAAAAAACGTCCGTCACATCAAAACCACGGTAAAATTTAAGCTTGCAGATGGAAGTGAACAACTTGCCCACTATTTTGATTACGATAACCGCTATCACCACCGCAGCCCGCTTAAAAAAGGCGAAAAAATACAGATCTTTTACGATCCGGAAACGCCCGAACAGATTACTGCCGGAAAGCGGATTAGCTTTCAAAACTGGCTTGAAGCTCTTTTTTACCTGGCCTGCACTGTGCTGGCACTCAGGAAGACTTTACAATATCGGGACTAATCAGCTAACTGGCCCTACAGCTTCTCTTCAAGCAGTTTATCTATTGAATATTTACCTGCTCCGCCAATCATTACTGTTAACGCAAGACCAATCGCCAAAAGATGATACTCAAAACCTTCGCCGGCCTGCTGTCCAAACCAGTTCATAAAAAAGCCATTCTGCCAGTGCACCATAGCAATTGCCCCGGCCATGATCATAAAAATTCCAAAAGCACAGAACCTGGTTATACATCCAAAGATAAGGCCCAAAGAGCCAAGTGATTCACCTAAAATTACAAGCAACGCCACAACAGCCGGCATACCCATACCGGTAAAATGATGATAAGTTCCGCTGAAACCATAGCCACCAAAAAGCCCAAGTGTTTTTTGAAGACCGTGCGGCAGAAAAACAACTCCAAGCATTACCCGTGCCACAGTGAGCTCTACTCCAGCCTTTGTAGCAAGAAAGCATTTCAGTTTTTCTTTCATAGCCTGAAACCTCCCAAATACTTTACTCAGTTATATAAGTTTTAACACAGCCCGGCAGACACTGCCAACCCTCCGTAACGTATAGCTTTATTATAGGGATTGTACTTCGACCGATCGCCGATGCCATCTTTTAGGGCATAACCGTAAAGCTGCACTCAGGCCTTACGATTCAAGTCTTGTCCTTAAATCGTGTGCTATCAGTTCAAAGGCGTTAACAAGACCATTCCCATCCGAAACGTTTACAAAGAGACCTTCTGGTTTGCCAACCATTTCAGGTCCATTAGGCACACAGGGAAATTTCCAAAAATAAGATGCACTGTATCCTGCTGGCATCGGGTTAGGCAAAACAGTTGGATTTTTAAGTCTTGTCTGGTCGTTAGCTAATAGGGCCATGAAAGCTTCTTTCACCTGTTCAGCATATTGGCTGCCAATAGCAGCATTGTTTTTTTGACGACCATCCTGAAAGGGAGAATAAAAAATCCGTGATGCCGGATAGGGATCATCAACTCGCGACGGATACACATTTGGATCAATTGGACCAAGTCCAACAGTATATACAATAATACCCCGCCTTTGCGCAGCTTGCGCTTCAAGGATAGCATCCATAAAGCGAAGCCTGCGTTGCAGCTCATAATTATTGTTGTTGGGCCCTTTGCTTGGAACCTGGTCAGCATTATAACCAAAAAGAGTGTCTTTATCGTATTCAACATATCGCTTTTCAATAGATGCTAATGCCGGCACTCCCAACTGTCGTAGCTGCAATTTGTTCTCTTCTAGCGTTCTATCACCACACTGCAGGAAATACATATCAGTATCTACTGAATCATATGGATTTTGCAGTATGGCTTTATGAGCCATATCAGCTGAGGAAAGCGGCCCTGAATAAGCCCCTGGTTCAGTAGCCGGACTTCCATCAGTGAACAAAATAATGGTTCTCTGCGTATTAGGCGGAGGGTCTCCCACAAAAAGATTGCGTGCCTTATATAGTCCTGCACCAATATTGGTGTTACCGTATAAATCCAGTGCATTTATCAAATTTTTAAAATTTTGCCTGGTAGCTGAGTTTTTGTCTCCCATCATAACAAAAGGACTTGAGCTGCACGTAGCTGGCTGTGGCGGTGAAATACTGCTGGAATAGTCCGGACAGGGATATTCTACACGAGCATCATTAGCATAATTTGCAAGACGCTCCTCAGCGGTAAGAGCTGTGTAGTCTGCAGGCACTGTTTTAACTGCCGGAGATACATCCTTACTGTAATTTGAAGCAAAGGTTACTATTGTAGCTTCATCAAACGGTAACATCATGTCGAGAAACTTATTGGCTGCATATTTGGCCGCACACAGCCTGTCGCTGCAACCAGGTGGTGGATTAGGAATTGACCGGTTCATTGACCAGGACATGTCCAGCACGAGTACCACTTCAAGCTTGGTATTTACAGCTTTAGCTGCAGCACTTACCTGGGTAAATTTATCTATCCCTGGTATTACATTAAGAAAATGAAGACTGGGAGTTCTTCTTAGAGCAATATTAACTTGCTGTCGATTGTCACTGATGTCAATGCACAGCGGACTGGTTAATGCTGCATCTGAATTACAAGTGGGAGGCAGAGAATTTTTTGGATCAGGGGCAAGTTTATCAATTTCTTGCTGACTGTAATTCATAAGAGCAAGGTTCTCTCTTATCAGCTTAACCATGCGGGCACGGACCTGATCTGTAGTAGTATCTATCTGAAAAACCAAAACCCTTCCCCCAGCAAGTGCTGAAGCATCTACCACTGTCTGAAGCTGTCGCTTGGTCAGAAACAGGTTAGCACAATCAACTGCCAGGCCAATTAAACCAATAATAGCAATCAGAGCAGCCGCGGCGATCACCAAAAAGACCCCATGCTCGTCGCCATATACCTTGCTCTTATTCAACGCCCTAAAAGACCGATACTGCATATAACTCCCGTTTTAAATTATCCGATAATAGCGGAATAACCGAAAAAAGCGGTTGGTTTTCATAAAACACTTCAGAATAGACCAAAACTTCATGATCTCTTAATAAGGCTGCTTGCTCGCTCGGTGTGGGATAATCCGGAAGAAAATACTCTTTACTTATCTTCCCTACGACACCTGCAGGATAGCTTACGGTGTCAATCGGTTCATCTATATATGCTCCTTCCTTAGGGATGCCAGGGTTAGGATTCCAACGCACAACACTTACTTTAAATTTCACACCTGGTAGAATCGCTTCGATCTGGCTACCTATTTCGTTCACGATTCGCGTATTAAGACATTCAAGCGTCCCCCCGGGAGCAGCGCCTTTAGCTCTGCTGGCACACAACCTTAAGGCAGCAGCTCCTAACTGTCTGCTAACAGCAACCAATGTATTTTGATTCTGTATTAAACGGGAATACTCAAAACCTCCGTAAAAAAACATAATTATTAACGGTAATGCAATCGCAAGTTCAACCAAGGCCGAACCATCCGACCTCCGAATTATCTGCTTCAACACAGCATTCATCATGCCCGTAAATCATCCGGAACTAAAATAGCCTGAAGCCCTATAACAAAAACAGCTATAAATAATATTAGTATATTTCTACCATACCGCCAGTAAATTTGTTACCACCCTTTCCACCTTTATTATCGCCACCTATTTTAACAGCCAATTCTGTTTGAGATACCTGCTCTATCGGGGTCAACTTAAACCCTGGCTCGTTTTGAATCACCGTCGCTGCCGATATTGGTATCCTGGTGTAACCAAAAAAAACGGGCAGGCTCGTTTTCGCACTTATATACATCCAGCGCATAGCATCACCACGCGTATTTGTAGAACAGTCAGGAGCAGCTTTCTCAACCTCACACATAGAGAAATCGTCGTGAGACACATTAATATTACTAAGCTGGATTACTTTTTTGCGAACTGAGTTTACGCCCGGCTCCGTTGTGCTGAGATCACTGCTTTCAGCTAATCCAAGCTCAGCCCAGCGCCCTGCTCGAATAACCGCAGATTTAAGTAGTGCGGCATTATAAGCTATTCTTATCAAATCTGTACCGAATAAAATTGCTGTTAGGAATACCAGAATACCCAGAAGTGATTCAATCAGCACACCACCCTTTTCGCGTCTTAAGCTACCACCACTTTCTACCATTTCTCATTACCCTACTAATAATATTGCTACACTTCACTAAGAGGGGTAACAAGCAAAGTTTATGCCAGACCCAGCCAAAGACTTTTATTGTGCAGTACTTAGATAATACGTTACTAGGAAATATTCGTATCTAAATTATTATCTACATTAGCACTTAGAATTAAAAGCTATAGTCTATCCTTCCGGGCAACCTTACAGCTATCATAATATAAGCAGCACTATAACAAAAACTGCGGGAGAGCTATCCTCAGAACAAATCAACATGCAATCCGGCAAAATAGTGGTTTGTGCCTCCACTTCGCCCAAGGCCAATTACAGGTCCGATATGCAGGCCGTTTAGATCGAAGCCATAACCTATATCATAATGCATGGAAAATTTTTCCAGATATCTGCCATCGTGTTTGTCGAACTCGATTCCTGGTGAAACTGAAACCACCAGATCCCGCCAGGGGTAAAGCGCTACTGTCCCCATCAGGTTATAGTGCGGGTTATCAGTAAAGACGACTTCCGCTCCTGCTCCAATTCCAATTAGCCGGGGCGGAAAATCAGTACTAAATTTTCTGATTATATGAAAATGTGTCCCTACTGCTGATTCATCACCATCACTGTGACGCTCTTCGTGTTCATCTTCGTGGTGTTCAGCCTCAGATGAGCTGTGCCCCTCAAGGTAAACATATTCAAGCGAAAGGCCAACATCCCAGCTCGCGCCTTCAGAGCTATGGCTGTGCCCGGCACTTTGATCTGCGCGCACATCTGTGACGACCAACAGCAGTATCACCATTAAGCAGTGCGGGGCTTTCGAAAGATTTTCTTTTAAATAAGTCATAAGCGGGTAATTGTAGAGACATGATAGATGCCTGTCAAGCGCTCGCTACAGCGAGCAAAAGGATGTCCTGCTGGGAAGAAACTGCCAGTCCAGTGAGCACGGAGTGCGAACGCCCATCAGCCCCCGCTGCGTGCAGCGAGCGTTGTGTTAAACATAAGCGAGCGAAACGTTCCCCGAAGTAAAAATGGGGTGGCTGATGGGACTCGAACCCACGACAACCGGATCCACAATCCGGGGCTCTACCGACTGAGCTACAGCCACCATGTCGAACATATCCGGCAGGCCGAACAGAACTGTGACCAATGATTATTTGCAAACGCGGAGCTGCTTATCAAGCCTGTCAGCAAATTTAACTGGACAACCTTACCCCAAAACAATCTACTATAATTTCAATAGATTACACCCTGCTAGATTTGGTTAACTCTTTACGAATCCTTTTCCCCTGATACTCCCAGCAGCATAAATAACACAAAAGATGGCACAACTACAAAAGCTATTGTTGCAAACATTACAGTTACTACAGAACAAACCTGAATTGAACGGCTAAGCACCATAAGATTAAAAACTGCCTGAAATACTATGTCACATCCGTACAGATTCTTGCATAACCGTCTTTGGAAGCTATGGGTTGAGTTCGTTGGTAGCGCTTTGCTGGTCAACGTGTGGGGTCAATCACACAAGCAGGCATCTTAATCGAACCGGGAATGGATTTCCCGCCCAATCCGAAAGCTCAACAATAATTATCTCCTTTTTACTGCAGGCTAAAACTGCAAGTAAACAGGAGCAGGTGTCAGCTTTCGGCTGGTGTTAACCCGTAGCATTTAAAGGTTATTTACGACAAGGAGGACGTAATGAAAAACATCACAAGTCGACTCACGCTATTGTCCGCTTTACTTGCAGGTTTTTTCCTTTTGCCGGGTTCTTTGCTGGCACAGGGCAACCTGGTTTCAATTAAGCAGGTCGAAACCGCTGAAAGTTCCGTTGATTCACTGCAAATCGGCTCCGCACAGACCGCAGATGTTGCTCAAGTAGGTACAGCTTCAAGTACGATAAACTTTGACCAGACCGGTGACGAAAATTACATGCGTATAGGACAGGGAGAAAATGAAGGCGATAAAAACTTATCTCTTGATGCGCTGCAAAAAGGCAGCGGAAATGCTGCACGAGCAATCCAGCTTGGTGCCAACAGCAAGATGAAACTGGATCAACAGGGCGACGGACTGTACCTTGCTGCTAGCCAGGCAGGTAGCGACAATTCAATTGATATCGCACAAACAGGCATGGCAAATGCATCAATTGTACATCAAAGAGGCGATGCTCTCAGCGCTAAAATACGCCAGGGAGGCTCTTTTAACTCAGCTTACGTTAGCCAGAGCGGCACAAGCAGCAGCGTTAACGTAGCTCAGAGAGACTAATCCCCCAAAAAGTGGCTGTGGCCAATTGTCGGCTTAACAGCCACTTTTCCAGAATCCTTTCATTGCAATGAGTGCCCCTGGTATGTCGTACACCGCAATGATCGACATTTCCGGGTGGTATTGTTCTCAATAAACCGCAGTCTAATTTCAAATAAATCCCTGCATCTTACCCGGAAGATGCCGGCACCATCAGAATTTCAGGTCACACTTTTAAAATGCCCTGCATAACCTTTCCTGGAAGCTATGGGTGAAGTTCGGTGGTAGCGCTTCACTGGTCAGCTTGGAGGGTTGGTCAGGCAAGCAGGCATCTTAATCGAACCGGGAATGTTTTCCCGCCCAATCAGAAAACTTTATTGATTGTCGTTCTGCTCAGCAACGGGTCGCCCCCGGATGGCCGAGAAACAATCTTACTGTTTTCTGCCTGTGTTCACCCCTGGCAATAAACGGTTAATACATCAAGGAGGGTGTAATGAAGGTTAAAAAATCAAGGATCTTTGGCTATTCAGCCGGACTTTTAGCTGCAACACTTGTGATACCAATTACTGCTATGGCGCAGGGCAATACTCTTGACCTGGAACAGGTAAAAACCAGAAACAGCAGCTTTTATTCAAGCCAACTTGGCCCTGATAATACAATTACAGCTAAACAGTTTGGGGACAACAGCACCGCGGCAGTTTACCAGGCTGGAGTTAATAATTCGATCGATCTGGACCAGGGCAATGCCTGGAGCCAAAATATTGCTGTAAAAGCCTTCCAGACAGGAAAAGATAATACAGCCGTAGTAAGACAGCGTGGTTTTGACAGCTCCCTAACTCTCTCTCAGTTTGGGGTGGGACACAAAGCTGACGTATACCAGAACGGGAGAAACTTAAACGCCTCTATTTACGAAAGTGGCCTTGAAAATACCGTCAACGTTAAACAGTACGGTTCAGACAGCCTTCTATCTGCCAGTACATCAGGAGAACGGAACAGCATAGACCTCTCCCAGGGGAACCGGGGAAGTGAAAACCTGAGGGCATCGGTAACTCAGTATGGACGCGATAATACCGCCTCAGTTAGCCAGGCAGGCTTTGATTCGGATTTGCGAGTCACCCAAATAGGCGCCGAAAATGCGGCCAGTGTGAGTCAACACGGCCGGGATCTTTCACTGACCCTCAACCAGTATGGCAGTCAGAATAACGCAACAATCAGGCAGGGCGGAGAGAATAACAGAATTTTCGCCTCCCAAGCTAATTAAATAAACAGGATAACCATCCGGCTGGTCCTCGGCGGCCAGCCGGAGAACTTCCTGCTTAAAGACACCGATGGCTGCAAACTCAAAACGTCTTTCAGTAAGTTTTCAAAGCCACCAGGTTACCCGGCCGCCTCTCGATGCTGCCGGCAAGTTCCAGCTCAAGCAGCTTCAGGTGAAGATTATCCTGCAGACCTAACCTGCGCGATAATTCATCTATATGCATTTCGCCGCTTTCAGCCAGCAGGCGGCAAACCGGGTCACTACAGCCTGCTCTGCCAGCAGTCTCTTTATTGCTGCTTAACTGTTCAAAGAGCTCGCACACATCTTCGGCTGAGCTTACCAGGTATGCCCCGCTCTTTATCAGTTTATTAGTACCTGCTGAAAGCGGATTACCAGGAGAACCGGGCACAGCAAGCACATCCCTGCCCTCTTCCAGCGCATAGCGGGCAGTAACAAGCGCTCCACTCCGCTTTTTAGCCTGCACGACTATTACTGCACGTGAAAGCCCTGCAATTACACGGTTGCGATCCAGAAAATTTGACGGATAAGGCGGGGTATCAGGCTCAAACTGACTGATTAACGCTCCGCCACTGGCCAAAATCTCACCAGCCAGCTTAAGATGCCGGCGCGGGTAAACTTCATTTAACCCGCTGCCGAGTACAGCCACAGTTGCGCCCTGCTGACTCCCGGAGAGTGCTCCCCTGTGGGCCATCCCGTCTATCCCAAGCGCCAGACCGCTTATAATACATGCGCCGGAGCTGGCAAGCTCAGCTGCCAGAGTAGACGCAAAACGGGCTCCCTGCGGATCGGCAGCACGCGAACCTACAATCGCCAGCGGAAAACGCTTAGCGGGAATCTCTCCCCGACAGAAAAGCAGCGCTGGCGGATTGTAGATCTTGGCTAAAAGCTCAGGATAGTCCGGCGACCCAACCGCTAACAGACTAATACCGCTCCCTTCCCAGCGCTTTATATCCCCAGCAGCAAATAATCTAACCTCTGAATTTAAATAACTCTCTTTTAAGTACTGCAACTCAGCCGTTAAATCCAGCTTTTTAAACAGTTCTGTCTCACTCCGTGCTGAACTTAAACTATCGATTAGAGCCTGCGAAACGCCAGTAGCAGTCCTGAGCGCCAGCAGCGCTATTATTTTTCGCGTGATATCAATATCTTGTCCCATCAGCCAGTGCCTCCTGCCGATATAATCGCTATAGATTTCGCCTCCATAGCCTGGATGTTTCCCGGTTCAGAGATTTTTGTTTTTTGCCGTTAATAAACGAAGGGACCTTTCAAATTAGGGAGATTGGGACGTGTCAGATGAAAACAGGCAGGCAGAGTATGAATTGGTCTTTGAGAGCGCCGGTGATGATGATGATACGCTTAGAAAAGTAAAGGGTGTATTAATCGCTGACCTTGAGTGCAGCATAAGCGAGGTGCAGCACTTTCTGGACAACGCCCCGCTTACTATCAAAAGAGCGAAAGACGAAAATGAGCTCAAAGGCCCTTTCGAAGCTTTAAAGGAGGCAGGAGCAAAAGTATTAATCGTGCGGCCAAAGGGCCAGAAAGCACCCACAACAAACTCTGACAGTAAAGAAAAAGTATGGGAACTGGATGATCCCCTCTTACAAGATAATGATCCCCAGAGTAAGCTTGATAGCGATGCATCACTTCTCTTTGCTGAAGAAATAACCGATGACAACCTTGTAGAACACACGACCGAACTCTCACCGCTATCGCTTGATCTGGAGCTCAACTCATCCGATGAAGTTGCTTCTCTAAGCAATGACAAATCCCCACTTATGCCGGATTTGGATAATAAGGAGTCCTCAAAGGCAGATGAACCAAAAGAGACCGAAGAGGAAGCTAATCCTCTTGAACACTTGTTGGTTGAAGATGCCAAACAGGATAGTAATGAGCTCGAATTTAATTTGGACGATACTGCAGCAATTAATACTCTGATTGAATCAGTATCAAACTCGGGCCAGGATAGCGAGCTAATTGATATCACCTCAACTGATGAGGATAATAACAACGATGAACTTGAGTTCTCCCTTGAGCCTGAAGAGGAAGCTCAGTGCGAAAGTAGCATCCCGCAGCAGGCACAAAATGCTATAGAACCTGTACACGATTTGGATCTGACTACTGAAGGCAATCAGGAAGTTTCTGTTGATATACCTGATGACATATCAGAACCGAAAAGCTCACCTAATGAATTCACTCTTTCAACTGATGAAGCAGATGAGCTACTCTTTGATATTACTGAAAGTACTCCAGAGCCACCAAAAGCAGCCGAAAAAGATATTGAACCGTTGCCAGAAAACAACTCTATTGACTTACCAGCCAGAGAGGCTAGCCCCCTGTCAGAGCTACGAAATAACACCCACTCCACAGATGAAAGTTTATCTGCTGACGAATTAGGGGTTAAAAGCTCACAGACCCCCAAGGAATACCACGAATCTAAAGAAGAAAATCCGGAAGGTGCTGAAATAAGCGGGGTGGAATTTGCAATTGGCGGGGAGGATACAGAGTCGCCTAAAAAAACCGAAGCAAAAACCGCCCCACCAGAATTAATCGACGAACAGAGCGAGCCGGATTTACCTAAAAAAGTCGCCAAGAAAGCCAGCCACAGCAAAATAATAGATGTGATAGTTACTCTGATTCTGGTTGCCCTGCTTATCTTTGCAAACTGGTTGTATTTTACACAGGCAAGTGAAGCACCAAAGATCTCTCAGGAGAAGATAGTAGCACAGCTTAACAGAGCCAAAGCTAAAGAAAAAAAATCCGGAAAAAAGAATACTGCCTCAAAGAAAAAAAGCGCTAAAAAACCTGCTCCTGCTCAACCTGTACATCCACCTATCCTTGATGGCGAAGCTGCCTTTAGTGATGTAACCTTTAACTGGATGGTTAATATTGAGGATAATAAAATAAAATCAGCTCATATTAAACTCACTACGCCACAGCCCCCTGCTCTTACACCTGAGGAATTTGCCCGCGGAGAGAAATTAAAACCCTGGATTAATAAACTGGAGATAAATGATCTTGAATTTGTACATAAGGAATCAGGAATTGACTACGCACGCACTCCTGTGAGGATTTATATTGAAGATGAAGCCAGACATGAGCGCTTGATTGGTCACGCTGAAATAAAAGCGATCTTCTTTCCGGAGCTATGGGAGTTAGCTATGCGTGTAGATATCACCTATAACCACGATAATCAAAACCGTTCTGCTGTGGATCTCGGGTATACAGAAGATGGGAACTTTTCAGTTTATATCTCCAGGATCATTTATTCAGATGGCCTTAAGCCTGAGACATTAAAACAGTGGGACATCAATCGGGAGCTACTCTACCCAGATAAGGCCGGAGACACGGAGCAGTCTTTTTAAACTGCAAATGTTGCGAATTTACCAGCGCTAATTAATACTCAGCAAACCTGACGTCTACAATCTTGTTTGCTATCAGCCTCTCAGCGCGACGCGCTTATCGCAGATGGTTATGTAAGCTCTGTTGAGAACATCATAATATTATAGAGCAAATGGCCAGGGAACCTCAGGCCACTTTCTTTTTCTTCTTGGAACTGGCCTTTGGCTTCGAGCTTGAACGTTTTTTAGGTGCAGGTGTCTTTTTAGCGGCTGTTTTTTTTGCCTTGGCCTTGCTGGTTTTGGCTTTAGCTTTACTGGTTTTGGTCTTGGCCGCTGTTTTCCTGCTTTTATTTTTTTTCTTGGCAGCTGACTTTACCGGAGTTTTGGCCTTCTTTGCAGGAGTCTTTTTAGTCTTTTCTGATTTAGCAGCACTGACAGCCTGTTTTTCAGCTTTAAGCTTTTCCTGCTCTTTACGGTGCTTTTCCAGTTTGGCTCGCTTTTCAGCAGCAGTTACCGAACCTGCGATTTCCCCCAGAATCAGCCGCTCCTCCTCATGGCGCTGCATAATAGTTAAAAGCTCATCCTTTCTTGTTGACCATGTAACACCATCAATGCTGTAGAGCGTTAACTTTTTGCCGCCAAATTCTACTTTCTTGGAGGTATATCTTGGCTTTTTCATCACTTAAATCCACTACAAAACCTTGTGCTGCGGCTGTATCAGCGCTCTTTGATGGTATGATGTAATTGAACCCGTCCGCGGTTCCATACAAATCCAAAAAATTCAAAACGCTGTTTTTCTAACCTATTAGGCGGCTTTTTTGATCGTCATACCCCACAAGACCAAGGCCGCCAACCCGGTTGCACGTGGTATTCTCTTGCAGTTTTTAAAATTTTTTAAATCAAAACTTAACACTATGCCCACACTATTTTCGAAATAAATTAATAAATTAATAGTTTCTGCTTTGTGTTCAGGTTATTAATAATTTGTGATAGTTTCCTCATAAAAATCGCTAAGACATTGGGATCAGAAGATGACAGATATCAGAGAAGCGGCACTGGAGCGTAAAACTAAACTGATTGCCACAGTAGGTCCTGCCAGCAATTCCGAGGAAAAACTTCGGGAGCTACTGCTAGCAGGAGTAAATGTTTTTAGGCTCAACTTTTCCCACGGTACGCACGACGCCCATCTGACGGTACTTAATTCAATAAGAAAGCTTTCTAGCGAGCTTGATAAGCCAGTTGCAATACTACAGGACTTATCTGGGCCGAAAATCCGTATATCAGAAATTACGGGAGATTATATAGAGCTTAATAAACCACAGGTAAAATTGAAGCACGCAGATGGATCCTTTTCAACGCCTGAAACTTTATATGTGGAAACTGTAGATCCAGTTCAGACTTTAAAGCCTGGCGACAGACTGCTGTTAGCCGACGGCCTGCTACAATTGCAAGCCCAGCAGATCAAACAGGACCATGTGCTCTGTGATGTTATCAAAGGCGGCCGCATCCGCTCGAGAGCAGGAGTGTCATTTCCCGACAGCTCCATTAAATTACCCGCTACCACAGAAAAAGATATGGTAGATCTCGAATGGGGCATAGAAAATGAGGTGGACTATGTAGCGCTATCATTTGTTAGTACTGCTGAAGATGTGCTGATGGTACGTGAAGCCATACGAAAAAAATCAGCTGATTGTAAAATAATAGCTAAAATTGAGCGAAAAAGTGCGCTTGAAAATATTGATTCAATTTTGGACGTTTCAGACGGCCTGATGGTCGCACGGGGAGATCTGGGAGTGGAGCTTCCGCTTGAAAAGATCCCTGTGCTACAAAAAAAACTGATTGAAAAAGCCAATTACAGAGGCATTCCTGTAATAGTAGCAACACAAATGCTGCACTCCATGATAACCTCATTAAGGCCAACCCGAGCAGAGGTGTCAGATATTGCAACTGCTGTAATGAGTGGAGCTGATGCATTAATGCTCTCTGAAGAAACAGCTATTGGTGAGCATCCTGTGGAAGCTCTAAAATACCTGGCGCGCATAGCTAATGAGGCCGAAAAAAACTTTGTCTTTAGCGAATATAAATTAAGACTGCGAGATGCCGATAGAGCTACAGTGCCAGATGCAGTTGCCTACGCTGCTGCCGCTGCTGCTAACAAAGTAGAGGCCGCAGCTATTATTGCCTGCACAGAAACTGGTAACAGTGCGCGTCTTCTGGCTAAATACCGCCCGCAACAACCCATTTATGGAGCTTCCAGCTCAAACGCGACTCTGAATCGCATGTGCCTGTACTGGGGAATTAAACCAATTTCGTGCGCCTCTACTGACAGCCACATGGCAGAACTTGAAATAGCTTTAAAAAACGTCCAAAAACTTGAGGGCTATCCGAATGGCACACGGGCGGTAATTACCGGTGGCCTTGCGGTACGTACTCCTGGTGCAACCAGCGTTCTGGAGATCCGGGAGATGATGTACGGAGAGTAAGTGAAAAGGACTTTTAAATATTTCCGGCCTTTTTGTATTGAGAGCCGCTAGTACCGTTGGGGCGGCTCTCGACCTCAACTGTCCCTTCTCCAACATTTCCAAAATGATGCTTCTCGGCTGGTGGCGGCAAAAGACCGAGAAACTCAAAGGCGCGCTGAAGGAGCGGGCGTTTCTGATTCATTTGTGAGACCAGCCCACGAATTGTCTCTGCTTCACGCAATAAGAGCAACTGATATCGATCGCTTTTTTCCTCGCTGCGCTCTACTCTCTTTCGCATCCAATCTACTTCACTTTTTAGCCTTTGAATTTGATCTTCGCGCATCTCAAGCAATTTTTCCTGAAGCTCTACCAGATTCTTCAGCCGCACAGCTTCACGCTCAAGTTTTGTTATTTTCTCAACCGTCCGCTGAGGAATGGTTGCCTGTCTCCTCATCCTCGGCTCTGAAACATCTTTATGCGTATGTTGGTTATCTGTATTATCACCATTATCGAAGCGGTCTGTTGTCGAGCAACCTGAGCTATCTTGCTGTAGAAAACCGTCCTGGGATTGATCAAGATCAAGCGAAACAGCGTCAAAATCAGTTATAATACTCTCTGTCTTGTAATCATCCAACACTCCCGTTTCAGTTATGCCGAACAACCCTTCAAGCTCAGGTTTTGAATAAAGCACCAATCCATCAGAATCATGTTCAATCTGAAGATAGCCGGCTTCAACAAAACGTCGTAACGTAGCTGACGAAACTCCGGCAAAAGCAGTAGCTTCAGTTTCTGACACCAGTTCCTGAAAACCCATAACATACACTCCTTGGAAGAAGGGTTACCATATAACTTATAAAGGGCTACATTAAGCTAAACAGGGTTATTAAGTAGTATAACTCAGAATCACGGTTGAGTCTTGAGAGAAATTACTCCCAAAGTTAACTGTGGATAACTTTTACAGACAATAATTAAAAAGGGACGGATTAACATCCGTCCCAGAGGATTGAAGAGTAGTTACATGATGGAGGTACGTAATCTTTCTGACTGCTCGACCTTACTGAGCCTCTTCTGCCTTAACCTCAACACGCCGGTTAACGGCACGGGCCCAATCGGTTTTTTCCGTAAAAATCGGCTGGGACTCCCCAAATGTAACGGTTGCCAGCCGTTCAGCCGGCACGCCAAGGGCCACTAACTCTTTTCGAACTGCCTCAGCTCTATCCATGCCAAGCTTTTCATTGTAATCTTCAGAACCTATATAATCTGCATGCCCTTCCAGTACCACCTTAAGCCCCGGCTCAGATTTAAGC
Source organism: Candidatus Dadabacteria bacterium (assembly GCA_003696425.1). Classification (GTDB taxonomy): domain Bacteria; phylum Bdellovibrionota_C; class UBA2361; order UBA2361; family J046; genus J046. The sequence continues at coordinate 16,863 of RFHI01000104.1, forward strand.
AGGTTCGCTATCTGCCTTGCTCGTCCTTTTCCGAGAGCATTTAAGGTACGAACGTCAAAGTCAAAATTCACATCCGGGAAATACACTTGGCGCTCGCCTGTATTCATAGCTGCAGTCGTATTTTCCTCAGCAGCAGGTTCCGGAGCAGCATCATAATTAAACGGCATCACTGCCCGGCAGTCAGGCACACTATCATCAGCGGAAAAACATTCGGGCTGCCTGTAGTCAAACGGATCGCGATAACCAAGAACGCTCCGTGTCACATCACTTGAGGATGCAAAATAACTGAATGGCCTAAAAATTACTTCCCTTGCCACCCAGCCAATCGGATGAAGTGCATAAGCAAAAATTCTAAGTGGATGAGATTCACTCTCACGATAACGTGGTGAAGTGTGATAAGTAGCCAAGCCATTATCATACGGCAAATAGTCCTGGGCTATTACATCAAGCGGAAGACTTACCAAAACAATTACGAATATAAGTTTTTTAAGCATCTTCAATCCTTTTAAACAAAAAGGTAACAAAAAAGCACATTACGACGGCAAAAGAGCCATTTAATAACACCCTGTCCGGCAGGCAAAATCCCCACTATATCTGCCCTATACCAACAAAATAAGGGGAACATGCTAACAGCTCAAGTCAAAATGTTAGATTCACTGGTATTGTTTCAGGCACAGAAAAAATGTCGTCAATTCCAATTATTTCTTGAATGGCGAAGAACCATTGCTAACATGTTGTACTGTTTGCATTTTTTGTTTCTGAGGGCCTATTTAGAACAACGTAACTCGTGACTGCTCTTCCTTGCTCTACATTAAAACAGGGTTACCTAATATAACGTTGTGCGCTGATGAAATCGATTGCCTTTAACATGCATCTATATCGTGAACAGTGAATTGTCTGCCGCTTACAGTTATAAATCTAACCCAAAAGATTTTTTAGAGCGGTCGCTTACAGGTTTTTATGTTTGGCCCTGAAAGTAACCAGCCAGAGCCAGACCGGTTCAGGAGATAACTTATAGTGCCAGCCTATCAAAGCACCCGAAAGGAGATTACCACTTCACTGGCCATGGGGTTTGTAGCTTACCTGATCAATTTCCTGTCAGAAGTACTGGTCCCTGGCGCCATGGCCATACAACCCGGTAATATAATGATCTTCCTTGCTGCTTCTGCTTTCGGTCCTAGCGGAGCTCTGATGGCAAGCGCCGCGGGTGTTCTTCCTGAAACCTTCGTAAACGGCGCGCACCTTTATGCTTTAAGAATTATTACTCTTTCTGTCGCTATCGGATATGCATCACGCAAATGGCCTAAAACACCTGGTTACCTGGTAGCTACAGCCTGCTGGGTATTTGTTTACGCACCGCTGATGATATTAGCGCAGTCCCCGTTGATTAAGAGCTTTCCTGTAACACTATCGTTTCAAGCTCACACTGAGATACTGCTTGTTCTTGTGGCCGGTGCCCTTCTCTTAAATGATACGGTATGGGCCAAATTAAAAGATCATCCGAGAGTGCCGTCAGCAACAACACTTTTTATGCATGTATTAACTCTTATAGCTGTGACAATACTCTACTGCTCGGAAATTGTGGTACTGAACGCACCGTCACTTGGAAGTGCAACAGTTTTGGCAGCCCTGCCCTGGTTAATGCCGGCATTACTGCTTTTCTCAATTGTACTACCTTCCCTGGTTGGTTGGCGAATTGCGTTATTACTGCAAAACAATCTGGGCGAGTATTTTCCTTCACATTTACTGCCACAGACGCGTGGCAAGACTTTCTCTGGCTTAGCTAGCGACTATTGGCGCAGACGCCGCGCCAATAAAAGCGAGGAGGCTGTTACCGGCTCTGCAACCAAGGAATTTATTTCAAAACATACAAACGAGCCCTTTGACGCTGATAAAGGTATTATTGCTCTAAATCGTGATGGTACCGTTACCTTCGTAAACAAGGTTTTCCGTTTTATCAGCGGGCTACACCGAGAGGATATTATTGGTAAACATGTGGCCTCTTGCGGTCTAGATCCACAAATTACAAAGCATATTCTGGACTTGATGGAAATAACTTTTAACAAAGGACCCAGGACAATAGAAGTTAAATTAAATCAGTTACCCGATCCATTACGCTACCTTGAATTCACTTCTCTTAAACCAGGAGCAAGTGGAATAGCCTCGCTTGAAGACGGCCCACAAAGCGTAATTATCACAGTCCGTGACATAACAGAACGGCGCGCTGTGGAATCGCATTTACTTCAAGGACAGAAGCTGTCCTCGCTGGGAAACTTTGTGCGCGGCATGGCTCATGCGGTGAATAACGCACTTACAGCAATTACCGGGCAGGCCAGCTATGCTATTCACTCCAGTGATAATAAGCAACGCGAGAAAGCACTGCGTCAAATTCTTAAAGCATCACACAACGCTGCTAAGACTGTACGAAAACTGCTGGATTTTGCTGACGGCCAACCAACACAAAGGAAAGAACACAATCCTGCTCAGCTGATTGAAGATCGACTTGACCTGCTAAAAAGTGTAGCAGGTGAAGACTACGAAATCGTTTACTGCAAACAAAATGATGCTACAGCAGTCAGCTGCGATCCTAACCTGCTAATGCAGGCCCTGACCAATCTGATATTAAATGCCAGAGAATCATATAATGGCAAAAACGGTAAAATTTATTTGAACCTTGACACCGAAGATATCCCCGAAGAAGTGGCAGAACTACATGCTGGTGTACGTCCAGGCTTTTATGTCAGAGTACGGGTACGTGATGAAGGAATAGGCATGTCAGCTGAGCAGTTACAGCACGCCTTTGACCCATTATACACCACGAAAGGCAGTCGTGGGCATGCGGGGCTCGGTTTATCAATAGTATTTGCTATAATGCGTGCCCATGACGGATTTCTTACTACTGAAAGTAATCTTGATAAGGGCACAACAGTATCTCTATATTTTCCAGCCCGGCAACTTCAACCCGGCGAAACTCTTGAGCATCAAAGCACAATCATAAACTCAAACTCATCTTCAGCTAAACAACAGGAATTCCAGGAAAGCATTTTAGTGGTTGAAGATGAACCACAGGTTCGTGAAAGTGTGGCCACAATGTTGTCAGCGCTTGGATATGATGTTACCAGCTGTTCTTCAGGCCACGAAGCTCTCAAGCACTGCCAACAGAGAAAGTTTGATCTTGTTCTTGTCGATATGATGATGCCCCAGATGAATGGCTGTGAAGTTATAGAACGAATAAGAGAGATTCATAGCAACATGCGCACTCTGATTATGACCGGTTACGGTACCGCTACCGTAAGAAATGGTGGCCGGATTCCTGTATTACCCAAACCATTTGACATTGAAACTCTGTCAGTAAGGATCAGGGAAGCTTTGGAAGCAAGTTGATCAGAGAGTAAGATGCCAATCGGAGGATACCTTTTCCGCCAGATCAGCGACTAGCTTTCCATTTGAATCTAGCTCAAGGCGATAAAAGCTAAGCGGTTCTTTAGCTGGTCCCTTAAGCACTTCTCCTGAGAGGTTGAAACTAGAGTTGTGACAGGGGCAACTGAAACCGGTTAATTCCCGATTGACCGCAAGCAGACAGGTCTGATGCGTACAAACCATACTCACCACCCGAAAACCCCGACTATCCCGCAGAACAGCAAGCCTCAGCATCGGCAGGGGGACAACGGGGTTTTGAAACCCAGCCAGCTCTCCCAACGTGATTTTCCTGTGAAGTCGCTTATGCCCCCTGTGACACTGCGCTAGAATTGCGGCCAAAAAGCCAAGGGTAAACATTTTAAGGAACTTACGTCTTAACACATTCAGCGGCTTAATCACTAACGAGCATAACATGGCGTTATCGTAAAGATTTCCAGGTAACTTGCCGATAACTATACCAGAGTCCCGAACTGGAGTAAAAATGACAGCACAGGTTTATATAGTCGATGACGATCCGGTTATCCGGACCCTGGTGGAAGATTATCTATCTGCCAGCGGTTATGACGTAAAAGCCTATGAAAACGGGCATGCTTTTTTAGAGGCGATCACAAAGGAAGCTTCGGGTGAATCAGCAATGGTATTACTAGATCTTCAGATGCCTGACATGTCCGGTATTGATGTTTTAAAAGAAATTAAAAATAACAGCAATTGCGCCAGACTTCCTGTTGTAATGCTATCAGCAAATAACAGCACAGAAGAACTCACCTCAAAAGCAGATGTGAAAGCAGATCGTTATCTGGCAAAGCCTTTTAACCCTAAGGACATCCTACAGATTGTAAAGGATTACTTGCGATAACGGCAACTTTAACCACTCTGTTGACTTAAGCGGATACCAGAGAATTGCTCCAGAAAAGAGACTGTTAGCACTGTTGTGCATACGGCGGACGAATCTTTTCGAAAGGTTATGAGAACTTTCGAAAAGATTCGTTCCCGATGAGGGACTCCAACTTTCAAACTAAACTACACATTTAATCTACCAGTCCGCCCGGGAAATCAAAGTGCACTGCTAGACAGCCGAAAGCCTCTTTGTCTAATCATCTTAAATTTTCCACTAAACCATCCCCTCAAGTCTGATTCTTTCAATTGACAGCGCCCGGCCGTTATTATTATCAAACGTCGCCACGATACCGTTCAGCATAACCCTGCCTTTGGCGGCTTTATATGACCGCGGTCTTCCACTGGTCATACGGAACAAAGCCACATCACTATCCATACCAATTACCCCTTCACTGCAACCACACATACCGAGATCTGTGATATAGGCCGTACCGCCAGGAAGTATCTGTTCATCGGCAGTCTGCACGTGTGAATGCGTGCCATAAACCATTGACACCCTGGCATCTAAGTAGTGCCCCATAGCAACCTTTTCGGACGTCGCTTCTGCATGCATATCACAGACAATCAGCGCACAATTTTTAAGAGGTCCCGCAAGAATCCGGTCAGCTTCCTTAAAGGGGCAATCAAGCGAAAAGTTCATAAAGACCCGCCCAATTAAATTCATTACCCCCACCTTTACACCGGATGAAGTTTTAAACACTGTATAACCTTTTCCGGGAGCCTCCGGGTAATTTGCAGGACGAATAATTCGAGCACTCTGTTCCTCAAGCAGTGTTTCTACACCACGTTTATTCCAGGCATGATCACCAAGGGTTATAACATCTGCTCCAGCATGAAAAATGGTATTCGCTGACTCCTTGTCCAACCCAATTCCTCCAGCAGCATTTTCGCCGTTTACAACCACAAGACTTGCGCCATATGTCTCTCTGAGAGCCTTAAGCTTTTTCCGTAGAAATGCCTTGCCGGGGCGAGCAACTATATCACCGAGGCAGAGAACGGTTGTTGTAGAACTTTTAGCCATAGGGCTGTTACCTGTACAGAATAATTATTCAACGTATTATTAAGCTACGACTCTAAAATACCGATTAAATAACAACAGGTTACCAATGGCAAGATTGCCCCCTGAAAGCCTCTGCAAAATTTGAAGACCGCAAAGATTAATTCATTAATCATAATTAAAAACAGGTTTTCAGGTAGTTAAACAGGTTTTAAGTGGTGTTTTATTTATCTTCCAAATTAAGGTTTAATAGTTTACTGGCTGTTATTGTAGTTTGCTTGCTGACTCCCAATTTGAGTCAATCAGAAGCTAGAAATGCTAAATACCGCCCAACGGAATTTAACCGTCTTAAACTGGCAATCATCAAACTATCTGACACAGAAAGTCTCTATAGTTCAATGGACAGATGGCAGCGCTATTCAGAGAAGCTGCTTCATTCTCTCGCCGGCGACGATCTTATAGCTTTTAGCGGCGTAAATCCGGTAGTAAATATAGTATTTGAACACAAACCAAACGCTTTTGCCGAATATCCTAACAAGCTAATAATATCAAATGAATTAATAAACCTCACAACTTCCAGGGATGAGTATGCGTTTGTCCTGGCACACGAATTAGCCCATTTTGTCCTAAAACATCACAGTCATGCCAGAACTAAAATGCTGTCATACTCAAACCCCAGTGAAGCATTCCAGACGTATTTAAACGATGAACTGGCTGCTGACAGGCTGGCTCTTAACATAATGAAGAGCTCAGGTTTTAAGCAGAGTGCTGCAGTTTCAATACTTAAGAAGCTGGCTGACTACAGATCGGGGGACACAACTCCACGGCTTGCCAGTATATACCCTACTCTAGCTATAAGAATTCATAAACTGGAGGATCAACTCAGCAACGGGCAGCGGGCGTTTTTGCAGTAAGATCCCTTATTTTTTGCTTAATTTCAGCTAACTGAAAAAAAACTTTTAATATCAGCTAACTACAATAATTTAGAGCCCCAAAAATTTCACCAGTATTATAACCAGCAGGTTTAAGAAAATTTAATGCCTCGCCGATATTGTATTAGGGGCAAAGCAACGGTTTTACCTCATAATTAGAGCGGTATCAGTTAATTTAACGAGGGAAGAATAAATGTCATTTAAGGATGATGCGCCGAATCTAAGCATGACTCCAGCCGAAAGGGCGCGAACTAATGTTTTAATTGTTGAATCTGATAGCAGCGACCGTAACAGGATGAAATCAGCTATCCGTCAGCTGGGTTTTGGCAGTGTAACTGACTCCCCCAATCATTTACAGGCAATTGAAAAAATAGGTGAACGTCCTATTACCCACGTCATCTTTGAAGCTAAAAAAACAAATATGCCGGCAAAGGAATTTCTTAAAAAAATTCTTGAAGCCGATCCAAAGCTCTGCTGTATCCCCAGCTCCTATGAGCCCAATGTGGATGATGTTTTCGATATGCTGGTTATGGGGGCCAAAGGATATCTGGTAAAACCGTTTACCGTTGATACTGTTGAATCTGCTGTTATTAACTCTACCAAAGGTGAGCCAATCTCCGAGCTGGTTCTTAAAGCTAAAGATAGAAATGAAGCTCTAGTTGCAATAATGATGAGCAGCCTTGATAAAGCAGCAACCGTATTAAGGCAGGCTTATAAATTTGACACTGCCAAGCGAGAACTACCGCGGGCCATGGCAGGCTTCAGGCGCTCAGCTGAGCTGGCTCACACCTTTGCAAAGGGTGGAGATGAGGAGCTTATAGCCGCTATGGAACGTTTCTGTATAGAACGTAGCAAAGGGCCGGCAACTCGCTTGGGGCGCCTGAGAAAAAGGCTTAAAAACAAAAACAAACCGGCAGCAACTGCCCCATCCGGTCGCAGTGCTGGTGCAGCGAAGTGATTAGCTCTGAAAAATATTATAACTTCCCTAAATTAGTTTATTTTTTAACGAAACACTAAGCCCTTTAGGCCTCATAACACTTGTGAAGCCTTAACTAATTTCACTTTTCAGCTGCCAGAACGTTAGCGCTGGATAAAGCAAGCAAATGGAAAAAAGTTTTCATAACTGGGTAGTACTGATAACTGGTCTGTTTTACCCGCTGACCGGGGCTATCGGAACAGCACATGCAGATAATTTAACAGATATATTAAACTCACCCCGTATGGCTCAGTTCTCCCTAGAATCCCGACAAATTATGAACCGCAACGCACGTCGTGGTAGAGTTTGGATAAAAAAAGGGTCATCATTATACAAAATTTTCAACCCCTCGGTTGGCGGCCCCTCATTACTCATAAACTGGATTGGGGGGAATATTAGCGGCTATAGAAAGATTAATGAGCATGCACAGATAAAGTATGAATATGCCTATGCTTCTGCTAAATATCAAAACAGTAATGAAAAACAGTTCAAAGTTGAAGTGCTACTTCCCCATCCAAAATACCGCTCAAGTGTTGAATTTGGTTTAATTCAAGCGTTTAATAAATACAAACCACCTGTTTTGAAGGTCAAAAAGCAAGAGGTGATGTCCATCAAAGGGCATAAAGCACGTTTATATATATCAACTGCAAACAATTGCTCTATTGTACTAAATACACTCAAAAGCGGATTAATTAATATTGCGCAATCGGACTGCAGAGATTTTAAGGGTATAATCAAATTTGCCCGTTCACTCGATTTAATAAGGCTTAAACGCAAACTCAGCCTTTAGCTATTTTAGCCTGCCACCCGAAATTTGGTCGTCTCAATTTCACTTGCCAGCGCACGATAAGTTCTTGCCACTAGAAGCCGGATAGCACCAGAACTTCGATTGCTTGAGGATGATAACTGGCGATACTGATTGCCCAGTTCAGTAAGCGCCGGCCTATTGGTAAACCCAGCCATCGGTATAAGCGAGCCTAACTCATCAGCAACGGCATTAAGCTCCTCTGCTGCGCCCTCGCCATCTGCAAGGCGCTTTAAATGACCCTCAATTCGGCTAAGCTGCGTACCGGCCTCAGGTGCGACACTACTTCGGTCGGCTTTTTCAAAACGGCCCCGGGCACTTTCAAGTACCTGATCAAGAGTTCTGGTTTCTCCTCGCGGAGCACAGCCCGCCAGTAGCGCTAAAACCGTACTAACAGCGATAATTCTAAATAATGAAATCATCCTCTTTAACATCTTAAAACGCCCTCAGCTAAAAACTCTCTGCGGTTACCACCCAACTTTAGCGCAACAATTTGGTCTCATCAAATAGGTTATCACGATCATAAAAAAACAAAACGGCGTTTATGTTTCTCCGGATACTCCATCATCTTCAAAAGCCAGCGAAAAAAGCTCACCACGCTCATTTACCGGTGGTGATTCAGGAAACATTACCGTAAAGCGGGTACCTTCACCTGCCCGGCTGGTAACCTCAATCGAGCCTCCATGCGCATCAACTATGCTTTTTACAACAAAGAGGCCCAGACCCGACCCCGGAAGATCGCTGTGCTTATCAAGTCGTGAGAAGCGCTCAAAGATCTTTCTTATCTCAGCTGGCTCAATGCCAGTTCCAGTATCCTCAACGCTTATAAGCAAATTGCCTTCTTTACTACCCACGTCAATCCGAACTAGCCCCCCCTTGGCCGTAAATTTAACGGCGTTACTCACCAGATTGCCAACTACCCGCGAGAGGCCAAACTTATCCACCAGGCATTCCAACTCAGGATCAGCAATCCGATACTCTAGTCTGATACTGCGAGCATCAGCTATAGTTCTATTGTTTTCTATCACATCCTGCAGCACATCAGCTACTCTGCAGCGAGCAGGCTTTAAAATTAAACTGCCTGCACGTATGCGATGGGCACTTAAAAACTCATCTATCAAATTCAACGCCCCTTGAGCTGAGGAAGCAATACGCAAAGCAATTTGATATTCTTTGCTATCCTGCGACAGGCTATCTTTAAGAAGTTCAGAAGAAACCAGTATGGCGCCCAGTGGGCCTTTAAGATCGTGAGTGGTGGTTGAGAGAATCTCGCGCTGAAATCTCTCACGACGCTTTAAATCAGATATATCTCTGACCCACAGCACAGCCTCATTACGAGACTCCTGTTCTCCAACACTTTCCACTCTAATAGCAGAAAAGCTGAATTCATAAGCATGCTCGGGATCATCTACAAAATTTATCTCTGTATTCCAAACCGCTCCTGGTGAAAAGTTTTTAAAATTCGCTACCAGACTTTCGTTTAAATCGCACCAATTAACAACTGAAGGAGAAAAGAGCTCGGATAAATCGTCAAGCTTACCATTACAACGTTTAACAAATCTTTTAAAAGCAGTATTACAGTAGTGTGGTGCTCCGTTGGTATCAAAAACAGCCAGCCCGTCATCGCTATTTTCTATCGCGATTCGCAGCACTTCCATCTCGCGCTGCAATCTGGTTTTTTCAGCTTCAAGCAACAAAGCTGAATAAACCCTTGATAGCGATAAATTAAGAATTTCTTTAAAATCCAAGTCGAATTGCTTCACTATATAATCACGGGCCCCGTGTTTCATGGCCTCCACAGCATCCTGAAGAGAGGTGGACGAAGTAAGTACGATAATCGGGCAGTCAGGAGATTTACTCTTAAGCCTGGCAATATGCTTTGTACCTGTTGAATCAGGCAGCTGAAGATCCGAGATAACCAGTTCGATTTTATTCTCTTCAAGCGCCTTAAGCGCCTCGCTTACAGTTACAACATGCAACACTTCCGCACAGCAGTCACTAAGCGCCCGTTTGATAAGCATAGCGTGCCCTGAGTTATCTTCAAGCAACAGCACCCTGTGAAATAGTTTCTCAGCCTGCATACCCGAGAGACTACCTGTAATAGCACTATAGAATCAATGTCTTTAATTACTGTTTGATTTTATGGCTATGCTTTGATTAAATGCATGCTAAGTAGTTACACAGAATATTAATTCACAGGACCCGGTATGATTAAGCCTGACCACTGGATTCAAAAATTCGGCGAAAGCGGCGGCATTCTCCCTTTTAATCCCGAACAGGTTAATCCAGCCAGTTATGATGTCACCCTGGGCGATCACTGGATCTGTCCTACCCGCGATCCTGAAGAGATTAAGACCGACAAATTTACTCTCTTTCCTGGCGAAGTAATTCTGGCTACCACCAGAGAGTATTTAAAGATGCCGCGTGATGTAGTGGCCGACCTTAAGCTTAAAAGCTCGCTTGGCAGGCTGTGGCTGAATCACAGTCTGAGCGGCTGGATAGACTGTAATTTTCACGGCCAGGTAACCCTTGAGCTTCAGAATCTGGGACCATATCCGCGTGTTCTTACTGCCGGTATGCGCATAGCTCAGCTGGTATTTATGGGGATGGAGTCTCCTCCTGAGCGGGCATACGGTGAGAAGGGTTGTGGCAATTATCAGGGTCAGACCGGCACCACCAGAGCCTGGAGCGAGGATTTCTTTCCGAAAGTTAAAGATGAGAGTGATAAGGAGTAAGCGGGCCGGAGCGTCAGGATTGATCGGTTAACATACTGTTATATTTTAAGAAGATTGAATTATCGGGGCAGATTTTTTTAAGTAGACCAGTGCGTTCTGGCTAAGTTGCAGCCAAAGAGAGTTTTAGTATTGGTTATGTCCGGAGCTGTTACCCTTTCATAGATGAATGCAGCCAGTTTACTGGCGGCAAATTGATAGCTGGCCAGCGAGCTTCGCTTTTGCGCCCGACTAGTCGGGCGCTGCTTCTCGTGCCGATTTAGTTACGCGATATATGATTTAGGAAATACCACCAATTATCATTTCCACCACTGCAGTTTGAATCACAAAAGGCTGTTCCCTTTATTAGCGAAAACAATGTGCGCTCAGCCACTGACTTGGGATGCCTCCCTGCAATGTGCGAAAGGGAATAGAGTAAACACCGTTATCTCAACCATGGACCTCAAAGGACACTACCCCACACCGGCCGGGTTTTATCAGTTCCCTGGAAAACTTGATAAATTCCTCCGAAAATGATAGCCTTCTTAGCTTAGACGTTAGAATTATTCTTTTTATTTTAACTAGTTACATTGTAGATACCATGCCGAACCATAAATCTGCAGAAAAAAGACTCAGACAGAGCGAAAAACGTCGTGTACACAATCAGAGCCGCAAGGCAGCAGTTCGGACTGCAATTAAGAAGGTGCGTCGGGCGATAGAAGAGGGTAACCTTGATGAAGCCCGTAATCTCTTCAGAAACGCTCAGAGAATGATCGGTAAAGCAGTTGCTAAGGGGCTATATCACAAACAAAACGGTGCCCGTAAAATCAGCCGGCTGGCACGTGCGTTAAACAATGCTGGCTAAAGCTGAAAAAGGCCCCGCAACACTACCGCGTTACTTTTCCAACAAACTTTTTTAACGCCAATTATTTATTACTAACGAAGTTTTTAGTAATTGCCTAAGACCGCTAAGTTAGACTTTCTCGGACTGTTGGAGATCCGACATGTCCCCTTAAATCAAATATCTCATAAAAAAGCTGTGACTAATTCCATATCAAATAAAAAGTTACGTTTGAATTAGCGTCACTATCAGCCCGCTTCAAGAGCAACGATTTTAGATTTAGGTTAAAAATCCGGAGCAACTGCTTCATTATATACCCGCCGGGCAAGCTGTTCAGCCAGCTGAGAGAGAATCTCCTCCTCCTGCCCGCGCGACACCTGCCTGTCCTCCAGTCCACTCAGATCAGCAGCACCTAAAGAACCGGAAGCAAAGTCAGCAGAACTTGTAACAACTACATCACCAGTTGCACCAAAAGCACGCGCAACTGATAACCCTTTATTCCTCCAGAGCACATTACCATCCACACGACGAAGCTCTGCTGCCAGCGTTAAAACTGTCTGTGTCTGAAGAGCCGTATCGGTCTGTGAAGTGGATGTTTGTGTGTCACGTTTAAGGCTTACAATCGCAGCATTAAGAATAGCATCAGCATCTTCCTGTTTCTCTGTAACAGTTAACACACCGTAGCGCTCAAACTGATCGCGAAGTGCTTCAGTAACGGTATAGTCCAGGCCTGCCTCAGTAGTGCGGTTTTCTACTACTGGAATATATACACGCTTAATATCTGGTGGCAAAATGCTACCGCCACCCTGAAACTGATAGCCACAAGAAGATAGAGCTATAGTTATTAACAGAACGATCAACTGCAAAATAACATTCTTTTGATACATGACTATCTTCCTTTAAAAACTATCAAGCTTGACCCTCATTACCCTTTGCGCTTTCCAAGTACACTTATACGCTGCGGCAAAATATCAAGATAAGCCATAATGCCCCTACCACGCACTTTCAAATCTCTAAGCTCTTTAGAAGTATTATCCTTTAGCTCTTCTGCCAGAGACAATACTAAAGCATGCTTACTCTCAAGCTCGCGCAATAAGGTCGTATGCTGCTGAAACTCTGCTGCTGAATTCATTAGGGCCTTTTCCAGGCTGCTAAACGACTCAACATAATCAGCAAGCTTTTCAACAACTTCTTCGACATTTTGGCATTTTGAAGAATCAAGCAAGTCTTCGGCCTGCGCAATAAGTGCCGAAATATCAGATGCTCTTACCATATCAGGCTACATAGCAATTATATTAAAGCCGCAATCAACGTAGACAACTTCGCCCGTCACACCTGAACTTAAGGGGCTTAAGAGATAAAGCGCAGTACCAGCAACATCCTCCTGGGTGACATTACGCCTGAGCGGAGCTTTTTCCGCAAATTGCGCCAAAAGGCTTTTAAACTGAGGAATGCCGGAAGCTGCCAGTGTTTTTATGGGCCCTGCTGAAATTGCATTAACCCTGATGTTTTGCCCGCCGAGATCAGCAGCCAGATAGCGCACACTTGATTCCAGTGCTGCTTTAGCTACTCCCATAATATTATAGTTAGGCACAGCCCTTACTGCCCCCAGATAAGTCAGAGTAAGTATTGAACCGCCATCAGGCATAAGCCTCTTCGCTCTTCCGCTTACCCCAATTAATGAATACGCTGAAATATCAAGGGCTTTTTTAAAACCTTCACGGCAAGTCTCGGAAAACGGTTTTTTCAGATCATCCTGTTCAGCAAACGCGACTGAATGAACAACGCCATCCAGTCTGCCCCAACGCGATCCAAGCTCAGCAAAAAGATTATCTAAATCCTGATCGGAGGAAACATCACATGGCAGTACATTATTACAGCTAATAGTCTCCGCCAGGGGGCGCAATCTTTTTTCAATAGCCTCGTTAACGTAGGTAAGTGCCAGCTCCGCGCCGTTCTGATGCAATCTTTCGGCTATTCCCCAGGCAATACTCTTCTGGTTAGCAACGCCCAGGACAAGTATTTTTTTACCGGCTAGCATAATTATTCAGCTGATTCTTCACTGTTGGAATCCATATCAACATCTTTAGCGCTTTCGGCCTTTGCTTTTTTGCCGGCATTTTCACTGCCTGACTTCCCTGCTGCTTTTGCTTTTGAGGATTTTTTACGGCTTTTAGCAGCAGCTTTTTTCTTAGGCTTCAACTCCTCCTCCACAAGCTGAATTACTGCCATGCGAGCCCCGTCACCTCTCCGCTCTATAGTCTTAATCACACGTGTATAACCACCTGGTCTTGATTTATAACGGGGGCCAATCTCGCTAAAAAGCTTTCTTACAACATCTTTTCGCAAAAGATACGAATAAGCACGTCTTCTGGCATGAAGCGTGTCGTTACCAGCAAGAGTAATCAGCTTTTCCACGACGCTACGCAGGTCCTTTGCCTTTGCCTCAGTAGTTTTAAGCTGCTCATGCAGCAACAGCGATGTAGCCATATTACGAAACATGGCCTTTCTGTGTTCTGCACTACGTCCAAATTTTCTGTAAGATTTTCTGTGCCGCATGAGCCTGTACTCCAGTGCATTTATGCAAGTAACAAATTAACGATCACCCCTTGCTCTCATGTTGTCTAATGCCTCACGTGAAGGGAAATTTTCCAGCTTCATACCCAGCTGCAGACCCATTTCACTGAGAATTTCTTTTATCTCGTTAAGCGATTTACGACCAAAATTCTTTGTTCTAAGCATTTCAGCCTCTGTCTTCTGTACAAGTTCGCCTATGTATTTAATATCAGCATTTTCAAGACAATTGGCACTTCTTACACTTAACTCGATCTCCTCAATAGGCCTAAACAGGTTTTCGTTAAGTTTCTCTTTTGGCTCCTCTACAATCTTCTCTTCTTCTTCTACTATTAGACCCTCACCTACAAATAGGCCCAGCTGATCCACCAGAATATGAGCTGCTTGCGCTACCGCACTACGAGGATCGATACTGCCATCTGTCCATATCTCCATAGTTAACTTATCGTAGTCAGTCCGTTGCCCCACTCTAGCATTCGTTATATTATGATTTACCCGGCGAATTGGCGAAAAAATCGAATCAACAAAGATAGTCCCCATTGGAGCACCTTCCACTTTATTACGTTCAGCCGAAACATATCCACGACCAGTCTTCACTGTTACCTCCATGTTAAGACTGGCTCCAGCATCGAGCTTTGCAACATGAAGATCAGGATTAATTACTGTTACAGCCGGGTCGCCGCTAAGCATACCCGCTGTAATGTTACAGGGACCAGTAGCAGAGATTCTCAAAACCGCCTCATTCTTGTCTTCCATTCGCGTGACGATCTGTTTCAAATTCAAAACTATCTCGGTAACGTCCTCTAAGACACCCGGGATAGTCGAAAACTCGTGTTTAACTCCATCAATCAAAACAGAGGTAACAGCAGATCCCTGTAACGACGAGAGCAACACCCTTCGGAGACTGTTTCCGATAGTCAAACCAAAACCACGCTCAAGCGGCTCAGCCACGAACTTGCCGTAGCGATCATCACCGGTCTTTTCTTCAACCTCTATCCGCTTTGGTTTTATAAGATCCTGTAGACTGATTCGTAGCATCTATCTGCCCCTTAACTAAATAAGTTAACAAAAACTATCTTGAATAAAGCTCAACAATTAACTGTTCATTAATACTCTGGGATAACTGATCACGGGTTGGCAAAGCACTAACAGTTCCCTTTACCCCCTGCTTATCAAGACTTAACCACTCAGGTATCATTCGGCTCTGTGCACTTTCCATGGCCGCATTAACCATCGGATGCTTCTTAAATTTCTCTGCCACTTCAACAACGTCACCTACTGATACAGCATATGAAGGAATAGTTACCCGCTTTCCATTAACTAATATATGACCATGACTTACCATCTGACGAGCCTGTCTGCGTGATATTCCAAACCCGAGCCGATAAACAATGTTATCAAGCCTGGTTTCAAGCCCCACTAGCATTTGTGTACCAGTTACCCCCTTGGTCCGAGCAGCCCTTTCAAAATACTTCCGGAAACTCTTCTCAAGCAAACCATAGCTTCTTTTAACTTTCTGCTTTTCCCTTAACTGCACTTTATAGTCAGAGTATGACTGCCTGCCACGACCATGTTGGCCTGGTCCGCCCTCCCTGCGCTCGACAGCGCACTTATTGGTAAAACATCGCTCTCCTTTTAAAAAGAGCTTTTCACCTTCCCGCCGACAAAGCCTGCACACAGGACCACAGTATCTAGCCATCTACAATTCCTCGCTTACTCTAAACTCTTCTACTCTTACGCGGACGGCAACCGTTGTGCGGCACAGGAGTTACATCCTTAATACTTGTCACACTCAGCCCGGCTGCTGCTATCGCCCGCAGCGCTGACTCACGCCCAGCCCCAGGTCCTTTCACCAGGACAGAAACAGAGCGAACTCCGTACTCCTTAGCCTTATTGGCTGCTACCTCCCCTGCCACCTGAGCTGCAAAGGGGGTAGATTTTCGCGACCCTTTAAAGCCATTACAACCACCACTTGACCAACTTAAAACTGCACCGGTCGGATCAGTAATGGTAACTATGGTGTTATTAAATGTCGCATGAATGTGGGCTATCCCACTTGGCACATTCTTCTTAATCTTCTTCTTTTTCTTTCCAGATTTGCCTTTAGCTTCTGCCACTTTCAGTTCCTGTCTAAAAAA
This sequence comes from Candidatus Dadabacteria bacterium, assembly GCA_003696425.1. Taxonomy (GTDB): domain Bacteria; phylum Bdellovibrionota_C; class UBA2361; order UBA2361; family J046; genus J046. The sequence continues at coordinate 33,154 of RFHI01000104.1, forward strand.
TATAAACTACTTCTTCACGGCCTTTTTCTTGCCAGCGACTGCCTGACGCTTCGGCCCCTTACGAGTACGTGCATTTGTCTTCGTACGCTGTCCGCGCACCGGCAGTCCGCGACGATGTCTGAGACCACGATAACAACCGAGATCCATCAGGCGCTTAATGGACATTTGCACCTCACGGCGCAAATCACCTTCAACCTTTTCACGCGATTCAATAATGTTGCGTATAGCTGCAACCTGATCATCGCTTAGAGCATCTGTACGCACATCGAAGTCTACACCTGCTTCCTTTAAAATATTTCGGGAAGTAGTCAACCCAATTCCATAAATGTACGTAAGCGCCCGCTCAATACGCTTATTACGTGGTAAATCAACTCCTGCTATACGTGGCATTTGTTCCCCATCACAAACTAATTATTAACCCTGCCGCTGCTTATGCTTGGGAGTACGGCTGCAAATCACAAAGACCTTCCCTTTACGACGTACAACCTTACAATAAGCACAAATCGGTTTTACTGATGCTCTAACTTTCATAATAACCACTCAAATTACAAATTATTATTGTAGTATCCAGCTTTACTGCGACAGCAGGGCCTGTTGGACCATAGCACCGCAGGTACAATTAAACCGCACCGCCCTGGCTGTGGCAGCTTGAAGCTGCTAGCGGAGGCGATAACCCCTCTAATTTCGGGATAATACAGGGTTGCGGCCACTGCCGAACCATTTAACACACCCGAACGGACGTTACAGGCTACAATTTTTTAAAAATAATCTCAATAGGTTCAGATAAAAATCTCAAAAAAACAGCATGATTTGTAACGCAGCAGACACCTGTGATTAGCCCCTGTATGCTGACCTGGGCCTTGCCCAGTCATTTAACGTTTTATAGTAATTTTAACTACTTATGAGAAGGGTCGCTAAGTGCCTTATCAATCCTAGCCCGGACCTCTTCAATAGTCCCCAGACCATCAAGTTCTAACAGTTCACCCCTCTTTTTATAGTACTCAGCTACCGGGGCAGTCTGCTCATGGTAGACTTTTAACCTTTTCTTTACCACATCCTCATTGTCATCGCTGCGGCCAGAGCCCGCACTGGCGCGCCCCATAATTCTCTCCATTAACACTGAATCGGGAACTTTAAGAAGCAGTACATGCGTCAAACCCTTACCGAGACTCTCTAGCATACCGGTAAGCGCTTCCGCTTGTGGCACTGTGCGAGGAAAGCCGTCTAAAAGAAACCCTCTATCACAATCGGGCCTTGTAATCCGCTCTTTAATTATATCAATAATCAGATCATCAGGAACAAGTGCACCACTATCCAGGTAAGAACTGACACGTTGGCCGAGCTCTGACCCGCTACTAACGGCAGCACGAAGCATCTCACCGGTGGATATATGCGGTATATTATTCGATTTGGCAATCTGCTCTGCTTGCGTCCCCTTTCCGGCACCCGGCGGTCCTAGAATTACCACTCTCATATGCCAGCGCTCCTACTTTATCATCTATAAACAATATGAGTTGCCCGAATAACACTCAACGCCTTAGAATTCTCCTACGAGCGTAACTCATCGATCCTATCCCACCGCGCTTCTTAGAGCTTTTACTCATAAAGGCCTCATAATTTCGCGCTACAACATATGACTCGATCTGCGAAGCTGTATCCAGCGTAACTCCAACAGCAATAAGGATTGCTGTGCCACCAAAAACATATGCAAACTGTTCAGCTCCCATTTCAAAATAAAATAACTGCGGCACCACACATACAATCGCTATGTAAATAGACCCCCATACAGTTAAACGATTTAAGACTGCATAAAGATAATCAGCTGTCTGCTTACCGGGACGAACAGTAGGGATAAAACCACCATTTTTTTTCAGGTTCTCTGCCATCTCTTCCGGATTAAAGATTATAGCAGTATAAAAAAAGCTGAACAGAATAATAAGAGCCACAAATATTACTGTATAACTCCAAGTACCAGGTTGCACCCAGGCGCCTAAATCTTCAAAAAACTCGTTGGGGCTAAAGCTTGCAATAGTTGCAGGCACAACCAGAAAAGATGAGGCAAATATAGGAGGAATTACACCGGCCATGTTAACTTTAAGAGGCATATACTGTGTCTGGGCCTGTGCCAGGTTTTTTCCTACCATGCGACGCGGATATTGAATAGGAATCTTGCGGTGCGAGCGCTCAACAAAGACTATTGCAGCAACCGTCAAAATACTAAAAGCAATTAAAAGAAGCCCTGAAAGCGGCTGTATTTCACCCTTATCAATTAAATCGGCCGTAAGCGCCAATACCTGTGGCATTCTGGCAACAATACCTGCAAAAATTAAAATACTTATACCGTTACCAATTCCCTTTTCAGTAATTTGCTCACCAAGCCACATCAAAAAGGCAGTACCCGCCGTCAGCGATATGATAGCTCCAATTCTGAATGTCCAACCGGGGACTATCACCAATCCTTGCTTCTCAAGACCAAACGAGATAGCCATGGACTGCAAGATCGCCAAAAGAATTGTGCCCTGTCTGGTATAACGGGTAAGCACCCTGCGACCGGCTTCGCCCTCTTTCTTTAGTGCTTCAAGGGCGGGGATAGTTGGGGTTAGCACCTGTATAATAATTGAAACGCTAATGTAAGGAATAATACCTAGCGTGAATATAGAAAAATTCTCAAGAGATCCTCCTGAGAACATATTTATCATACCGAAAAGGGTCCCCCCTCCGGTATCAAACATTTTCCTTAAAGCATCAACATCAATACCAGGAGTTGATACAAATACCCCGAAACGGTAGACAGCCAGCATTAACAGAGTAAAAACTATTCGCTTACGAAGCTCAGGAATTTTACCTACATCTCCAAGACCGCCTATCATTTACAGAACTCCTGGTAACCAGTTTAAGACAGTAACCTTTCTAGACCCTCTTTGCGGCTGGATACACATGTAATTTTTAGCTGACTTCATCTGCCGAATTTTGGCCACTCAGCTTCACAAGTTCGACGTTGCCACCAGCTGCTTCAACTTTCTTGCGAGCACTTTCAGAAATTGCCTGAACCCGAACAGTTATTTTTTTACTTAGCTCTCCACACCCAAGCAGCTTAACACCGGCACGTTCTTTAGAGCCAGCCTTAATTCCAAGCAACTTCAGAGAGCCGCTATCAAACACCGCGCCGTCATCAAGCCTGTTAAGATCAGAAACATTAACAATCACATAACGATTGAGCCCTAAAACACTCTTTCGTGACCTGAAGCCTACCTTAGGCACCCGCCGGTAAAGTGGCATCTGCCCACCTTCAAAGCCTATACGCACCTTTCCTCCGGATCTGGACATTTGTCCCTTTTCTCCACGCCCACTGGTACGGCCCCAACCGGAAGCATTGCCTCGTCCGACTCTCTTTCTTTTGGAATTACTCCCTCTCGGTGCTTTTAAATTAGAAAGCTCAAGCATAATATAATTTCTCCCGCAGTACTTTACACCTTTCTTACTTCTACCAGATGGCTTACTTTTCGAATCATTCCACGTAACGGCGCATTCAAATCATGAGTTGCACTTTTCCCAATTCGCCCCAATCCTAGAGCTTTAAGCGTGTCACGAACGCGCTTATTGCGCCCACTAACACTCCTTATTTGCCTGACATTAACTTTAAGATTTTCTGTCATAACCAGCTCCAAGGTTTTTAATAAATATGGTAATCAAGTTGCTCAACCGGTATGCGTCTTACATTAGAATACATTTCAGCAGTTTTCAGCGACAGCAGCCCTGCAAATACCGCCTGCACAACATTCAAAGGATTGTTAGAACCTATACACTTTGTCCTGATATCATGCAGCCCAGCCGCTTCAACCACAGCTCTGGCAACCGAACCGGCAATTACTCCTGTACCCGGCTTGCCAGGTTTCATAACAACCTGTGACGGACCATGGCGTCCGATAATTTCATGGGGAATAGTTGCTCCCACTATCGGCACTCTAATTAAGCTTTTCCGAGCAGCTTCAGCTCCCTTTCTGATTGCTTCCGGGACCTCGGAGGCTTTACCGAGCCCAAAACCGACATGACCCTGACCATCACCGCTTACAACCAGTGCGCTAAAGCTAAATCTCCGGCCCCCCTTAACAACTTTGGCAACGCGATTAATAAAGACTGTTTTATCTTTCAGTTCGCCACACTCTGAGGGGAGCACTCTGCGCTCTGCAATTATTTGTTTAATATCCATATGCCCGACCAAATGCTAATGTTAAATCTTTATACCAGCTTCACGAGCACCATCAGCAACTGCCTTTGTGCGTCCGTGGTAAATATATCCATTACGATCAAAAACTGCCTTTTCAATGCCTTTCTCTTTGAGACGTTCAGCTAACACAATCCCTACAGCCTTAGCTGCCAAAACACTCTTTGAACTCTTGTGTGCAGCGTGCAAGTCATCTGCCGATACCTGGTCTAGCTTCTCCAACACACCTGCTTCACGAGTTGAAGCTGCTGCAATTGTCCGATTACTCTGATCGGAAATAGCTTGCACATAGGTATGCCTGGCACTTTTAAAAACTGAAAGACGTGGCTTGTCGTCAGTGCCACTTACTTTTTTGCGTACCGACAGCTTACGTCTCTGTCGCGGAGTTAATTTTAATTGTTTGCTTCTAATAGCCATTTTACTTTACCATTACAGAAATATTTTACTTGCCTGTCTTACCAGCCTTGCGACGAATAGTCTCTTCAGCATACTTAATGCCTTTGCCAAGATAAGGCTCAGGCGGCTGAACCTTACGAATTCGTGCAGCAAATTGCCCAACTGCCTCTTTTGAGCACGATTCAAGCTCAATTGTCCCTTTTCCTACTTTACAGGTAACATTTTCCGGTATACGCAGGGTGACATCATGAGAAAAGCCGACCGATAATACCAGTTCTTGGCCTTTCTGCTGGGCATTAAATCCGACACCATTAAGTTCAAGCTTACGCTGCCAACCCCGAGTAACACCCAAAACCATGTTGTTCAAATGCGCTCTGGTGGTCCCATAGTCAGCACGGGTCTGCTTGTCACTTCCCCGTGGCTTAACCACCAGAGTATTATCCACCAGTGACACCTCAATATTTGGTTTCAGGTGATACTCCAGCTTCCCCTTGGGCCCCTGGACACTTACCACCCCTTTATCAACAGAGGCCTGTACTCCTGATGGTATCTCTACCGGTAATTTTCCTATTCTAGACATCTTTGCCCTCTCTATCCTACCTGAGCCAGAACTTCTCCACCGATCTTCCGTTTACGCGCTTCTCTATCGGTCATAACTCCCTGCGAAGTAGAAACTATTACCACTCCCAGTCCATTAAAAAGACGTGGCAAATCATCAACCCCGGAATATATACGTCTGCCTGGTTTACTGATTCGATCAATAACAGTCATTGCCGGCTCACCAGTGGGGTAATACTTTAAAACCACCTCAAACTGGTCAAATTTTCCATCTCTATCTTTTACTTGCTGATAACTATCAATATAGCCTTCTTGTTTAAGCACCTCCAGTATAGCCCTACCAACTTTAGAGGAGTTCACCCTAACAGCACGGTGGCCGGCCCTCTGCGCATTTCTAAGGCGAGTTAATAAATCAGCGATTGAATCAGTTGCCATCTCTCCCTCTTTTATTTTCTACCAGCTTGCCTTGGTAACACCGGGTATCATGCCACGATGGGCAAACTCCCTAAAACAAATCCTGCACAAGTTAAATTTACGATATACACTTCTCGGCCTGCCACACACCTGGCAGCGCGAGTATTCCCTTACCTTAAACTTCTGCTTCCTTTTGCACTTTTCAATTAAGCATTTTTTTGCCATTTACTTCACTCCATTAACTTACTTTCTAAAGGGCATTCCCAATGCCTCAAGCAATGCCCTGCCCTCTTCATCACTTTTTGCACTTGTGACAAACGTGATGTCCAATCCGCGCACCTTGTCAATCTTATCAATATTGACTTCAGGGAAAACGATCGCTTCTCTAACACCAAGCGTGTAATTACCCCTGCCGTCAAAACCCTTGCGCGGAGTACCGCGAAAATCGCGTACACGAGGTAATGCAACAGAGACAAGTCTATCAAAAAACTCGTACATTCTCTTCTGCCTAATAGTCACCTTACAACCGATTGGCATACCCTCTCGCAGCTTAAAATTAGCTATAGATTTACGGGCACGAGTTACAACCGGCTTCTGGCCACTGATCTGGGTCAAAATATACTGAGCCTGCTCAATGGCCTTACCATTGGCAATAGCTTCGCCAACACCCATATTTAAAACAATCTTTTCAAGTCTGGGCACCTGCATAGGTGAGGAATACTTAAACTCCTCCTTAAGCTTTGGTACCACCTGCTCCTGATATTTTTTTAAAACACGTGTCATAACTTCTACTCTACAAGCAATTAATCCGCCAACTGAACAAACTCTCCACTCTCTGGATCTTTATACCCCCGAACCTTCTTACCATCCGCCAAAAGCTGGTGCTTAATTCTTACCGGCTTTTTAATTTTCTCAACGTAGTACATTACATTTGAAATGTGTATACCTGCTTCCTGCTGAACCTGTCCGGACGGTTTGTCAGGCGCGGTCTGACGGCGATTTTTTGTCACTAAATTTAACCCCTCAATTATCACCCGGTCACGCTTCTTACCGGCAAATCGTACAATTTTACCTACCTGCCCCTTCAATGGCCGTTTATGCTTGTTGCCTCCTGCAATTACCATAACCGGATCGCCTTTTTTCAGGCTGCTTACAACTCTTCTTACTCTTTTACCACCCTTCATCAGAGCACCTCCGGAGCTAATGAGACAATTTTCATAAATTTTTTACCCCTGAGCTCTCTGGCAACGGGGCCAAAAATACGAGTTCCAATCGGCTCTTTCTGAGCATTAATGAGCACCGCACTGTTATCATCAAACTTTATAAGTGAGCCGTCTTCTCTTGCCACCTCCTTGGCAGTTCTAACAATAACTGCTTTTTGCAGAGAGCCCTTTTTAATTTTTGAGTTAGGCAAAGCTTCACGTACTGCTACAACGACTATATCACCAACGGAAGCAAATCGCCGACGCGAGCCACCCAAAACTTTCACACAGACCACTTTGCGGGCCCCTGAATTATCTGCAACATCAAGCACCGATTTCATCTGTATCATCGGTTTTTCTCCCGAGTAAAATCTATAGCCTTAAACCTGCACCGCCTTAACTAATATTTTCTGAACCCGCCAACGCTTCTTCTTACTTAAAGGACGAGTCTCAACAATTCTAACGCGGTCACCTTCAGTGCACTCATTACGCTCATCGTGAGCAAAGTATTTTTTTGTACTTCTAACAAATTTTCCATACTGCTTGTGGCGCATCTGCCTGGTAATAGCAACTACGGCCGTTTTATCCATTTTACTACTAACAACAATCCCCTCACGCACCTTGGGCAAACCCCGCTGCCTGTTCTTTTGTGCTGCTTGTTCTTCTGTCGCGACGTTCATCTTATTAAGTCCTCCCTGTTATGCTGACCCTGTTGCTTCTGACTGCTTTCGGGCAATCACTGTCTTCACTCGCGCCAGGTTACGCCTGGCTTCCTTTAACCTGTGAGAGTGCTCCAACTGACCCGATGCCTGGCGAAAGCGCAGTCTCAATAACTCTTCCCCCAGCTCGCGGGCCCGCAATTTCAATGCCTCTACAGGCAACTCGTTAATTTCTCTCATAAATTCACTTCGCTTCATCTTCAATACAATCCGTTACAAAATGGTACTCCTGCGTACAACTATCCTGGTTTTAACCGGCAACTTCGACGCCGCCCGCTCTAAAGCAGCACGAGCAACCTTTTCAGACACACCAGTAATCTCGTACATAATCCTACCTGCCCGAACTTCCGCGACCCACTTTTCAGGTGAGCCCTTACCCTTACCCATACGAGTTTCAGCAGGTTTTGAAGTTAACGGCTTATCAGGAAAAATCCTGATCCACACCCTACCACCGCGCTTGGCGTGCCTGGTCATTGCCACACGTGCAGCTTCTATCTGCCGATTGGTTATCCATCCAGCCTCAATAGCTTTTAAACCATAATCACCAAACTCAAGTGTACAACCGCGCGTCTCGACACCTCTCAGGTGCCGTAGCTGCTTCATCTGCTTCCTGTATCTCGGTTTTTTTGGCGAAAGCATTTTCTACTTTATCCTTTAAATTCTAAAGTTGCATAGCTTCAACCGGCACTTGTTCACCCGGCCCAAATTTCTCACCTTTAAATATCCAGACTTTGACACCAAGAATACCGTAGGTAGTCTTAGCCTCAGCAAAACCATAATCAATATCAGCCCTTAAGGTGTGCAGCGGAATCCTGCCCTCTTTATACTGCTCACGCCTGGCTATCTCAGCACCATTAAGTCTGCCAGCAACACTAACCTTAATTCCCTCTGCTCCCATTCGCAGAGCACGCGTTACAGCCTCTTTCATAGCGCGTCTGAAATTAACCCTGCGCTCAAGTTGAAAGGATATATTTTCAGCTACAAGCTGTGCATCCATGTCGGCTTTACGTGCCTCTATAATGTTTAAGCTTACATCCCGCCGTACCAAGTTTTTCAACCTGCTGCGAAGTTCTTCGATATCCTTACCCTTTTTACCAATGACCAGACCGGGCTTAGCAGAAAATATATTTATGCGCACACGTGCAGCAGCCCTCTCAATCTCAATTCTTGAAATTCCGGCATTATGAAGCTTGCTTTTAACGTATTTTCTAATTTTCATGTCCTCATTAATGTAGCGCCCGAATTCTTTGTTGGCATACCAACGCGAACGCCAGGTATCAATTACACCAATTCGAATGCTTCGCGGATGAACTTTCTGCCCCATATTTTATCTCTCTCCTACTATGACTGTAATCCTGGAAGACCTTTTACGAATTGGTGTTGCCCTACCCTGAGCTCGCGGCATGTAGCGCTTCATTGTTCTGCCCATATTTACCCAGCCACCAGTAACCCACAAATCATCAACGTTCGCTCCTTTGTGCTCACGAGCATTAGCGATTGCTGAAGTCAAAAGCTTGTGTAATATTCTGGCTCCCTTGCGGGGGCTCAGTCTTAAAATATGCAGAGCTGGTTCAACCTGCTTGCCCTTAATCATATTAAGCACAAGCCGTGCTTTACGCGGCGCAATCCTAACCTGGTTAAGCGTTGCCCGTGCAAGATATTTTCTATCATTTTCGTTGTTGTTATTTTTACCGCTCACAGTTCAAGCTCCTAAAAACTCTCTACTTCTTCTTGGACGAGTGCCCGTGATATGTTCTGGTGGGTGAAAATTCCCCAAGCTTATGTCCCACCATATTCTCAGTAACAAACACCGGATTAAACTTTTTGCCATTATGCACAGCAAAGGTTAACCCGATCATCTCTGGAGTAATGGTCGAACGACGCGACCACGTCTTAATAACCCCTTTATGCTGACCAGAGCGCGCACGCTCTACCCACTTCATCAGGTGATCATCAACAAACGGACCTTTTTTAAGCGATCTCGGCATAGCTCTAATTACCTCCGTTTCTTACTACGTCTGCGCACTATAAATTTACTTGTTCTCTTATTACGACGAGTCTTAAAACCCTTGGTTGGTTTACCGCTAGGAGTACACGGATGCCGACCACCAGCCGATTTGCCTTCACCACCACCCATTGGATGATCAACAGGGTTTTTGGCAACACCACGAGTATGCGGACGGCGATTTAACCATCGGCTTCGACCAGCTTTACCAAGATCTATATTCTGGTGCTCAGCATTGCCAACCTGCCCAATAGTGGCATAACACTCATGAAAAACCTTTCGCATCTCTCCAGAGGGCATCCTTAAAAGCACATAACGCCCTTCTTTAGCCTGAAGCTGCGCTGCTGTACCGGCCGACCGAACAAGTTGACCTCCTTTGCCAATCTTAAGTTCTATATTGTGAACTGACTCACCGGTCGGGATATTTTTCAGAGGCATTGCGTTGCCCGGTTTAATTTCCGCCTGCTCAGAAGCAAGAATCGTATCACCAACCTTCAGTCCACGCGGAGCAAGAATATAGCGCTTTTCTCCATCTAGATAATGAATTAAGGCAATCCTTGCCGAACGATTTGGATCATACTCAAGAGCTGCTACTCTACCGGGAATTCCACGTTTATCACGCCGAAAATCAATTACCCTGTAGCGGCGTTTATGTCCGCCGCCTTTATTGATATTGGTTGTCCTGCCACTACTGTTACGCCCACCAGTACTTGTGTATTTTCTCAGAAGCGATTTTTCCGGCTTCTTCTTAGTGAGCATACTAAAATCAGCCACAGTAAAATATCTGCGTCCCGGAGTTATTGGCTTGAATTTCTTAAGTGCCATTTCGCTACAGTCCTTCTACAATATCAATCGAATGTCCTTCCTTTAACGTCACATAGGCCTTTTTAAATGCAGCCCTGTGGCCAGCAGAGCGGGTAGTTCTTTTGAGCTTGCCCAAATAATTAGCCGTTCTAACAGCCACCACTTCAACCTTAAATGCCCGCTCAATAGCTCGCCTAATATCTGTTTTGGTGGCAGATCGCGCTACCTTAAAAACGACTGTACGTCCATCTTCACCCGCAAGAGAACTTTTCTCGGTAATTACCGGCCGTTGAATCACCTTATAATCATTCACACTGGCCGGCTCTTTTTTGTTATCTCTAGCCATCGTTATTATCCTTAATTTTCACTGGCAACTTTTAATACTCTCTGCTGCAAAGCCTCAATTGCAGCACGTGTAGTTAAAACATGCCCGCGCCGCATAAGGTCATACACATTAGCTCCTTCTACCGGAAGAAGTGTCACTCCAGGTATATTACGCCCAGCGCGCCAGACCTTTTCATCTTTCTCTGGCAAAACAACTAAAACTCCTCTGGCACAATCAACACCTAATTGATCCAACATGTTTTTGAAATCTCTGGTTTTGCCACTTTCCACTTCCAGCCTGTCTAGAACAGTTATCCTACCCTCACGCTGCCTGTCGGTTAAAACCGATGCCAGGGCTTGCCGCCTCAACCGCCTTGAAAGACGTGAATTATAGCTTCGGGGCTTGGGTCCATGAGCAACCCCACCACCAACCCAAACAGGTGATGTGTTACTTCCAGCCCTGGCACGGCCACTGCCCTTCTGCCTCCAGGGCTTACGCCCGCCACCTTTCATATCACCACGAGTTAGCGTAGAGTGAGTGCCCGATCGCCGTTTGGCAAGCTGCCAGCGAACCGTCTGGTAAACAAGCCCCTCATTAACCTTGGCAGCAAATACAGCCGGATCAAGCTCAAGGGAGTCTACTTCTTTTCCCGACATATCCAACACTTTCTGAGATACCTTTTCCAACTCTCTATCTCCCGTTTAATTATCAGGCAGCTTCCTTCTGATCGGCGGTTTTCGGAGCTCTAGGTTTGTAGCCCTTCACAGCACGCCGAATAATAACAAGGCTACCCTTAGCGCCCGGAACTGCCCCTTTCACCAGCACGACATTCTCTTCAGGCCTGATTCCCATCACCTTCAGGTTCTGTACAGTAACCTTTGCATTACCCATATGTCCCGGCATCTTTTGGTTCTTCCAGATGCGCCCTGGAAATTTTCTGCACCCGACCGACCCAATATTACGACGAGCTTCATGCGTACCGCGCGTAGCCGGTTGCCCGCGCACGCCAAACCTTCTCACAACCCCTGAAAACCCTCTACCGATTGAATAGCCGGTAACGTCCACCTTCTCGCCCTCTTCAAAGACATCTTCAGGTTTTAGCTCTTGACCCAAGGTCCCCCAACCAAGCGCATCTACATCGCAACGAACTTCGCGCACATGATAAAAGGCCCCTTTACCGGCTTTAGCAAAATGCCCTCGCATTGCTTTATTTACCCGTTGCTGCTTTTTCGGCTCAATGCCAAGCTGAACAGCAGAATAACCATCTTTCTCGCGTGTCTTTACTGCTGTCACATAACACGGCCCTACCCGCAAAACAGTGACCGGGACACAACTACCATCGTCAGTAAATATTTGTGTCATTCCGATCTTTTTGCCGATCAAGCCCTCAGGATAGACCTTTTCGGTTGTCATTAACCTGCTCCTGAAATTATTATTAGTCTAGTCTTCCACTAACTCACTTCTCAATACAGCCAGCTACTGAAGCTTAATTTCCACATCAATACCAGTTGAAAGCTCCAGCTTACCCAACTCATCAATAGTCTGCTGAGTAGGCTCTAGGATATCGAGCAAGCGCTTATGCGTTCTAATCTCAAACTGCTCACGCGACTTCTTATCAATAAAAGTCGACCTATTAACAGTAAAACGCTCAATCCTGGTAGGCAACGGAATCGGCCCGGCAACCCTACCTCCGGTCCGGCGTACTGTTGAGACGATCTCACTTACCGCCGTGTCAAGCAGTTTGTGATCATATCCCTTAAGTCTAATTCTTATTAGCTGACCGCCTAACATCTATTCTTCCTATAAAAGGCCGCGGCAAAACCGCGGCCAGTTAGTGCTATTCAACCACTTCGGTAACAACACCGGAGCCTACAGTCCTGCCACCTTCACGGATAGCAAAACGGGACTGTTTTTCCATAGCAATTGGCTGAAGCAGCTCCACTTCAAGATTGATGTGATCACCGGGCATAGCCATCTCCACACCTTCGGGTAGCTTAATAGTACCGGTAACATCAGTAGTCCTGAAATAGAACTGTGGCCGATAACCCGTAAAAAACGGCTTGTGACGACCACCCTCTTCCTTTTTGAGGATATAAGCCTCAGCCTTAAACTTTGTGTGAGGTGTAATTGAACCAGGCTTGGCTAAAACCTGTCCCCTTTCCACCTCATTACGCTTAAGACCACGGAGCAAACAACCGACATTGTCGCCAGCCTGTCCCTCATCAAGCATCTTACGGAACATTTCTACACCGGTAACAACAGTTTTCTTGGTCTCATGCAAACCAACAATTTCAACTTCATCACCAACTTTGATGACACCTCTTTCAATTCTACCAGTAGCAACCGTACCTCGACCTTCGATAGAAAATACATCTTCCACCGGCATAAGGAACGGTTTATCAGTGTCACGCTCAGGAATAGGAATATACTCATCAACCGCTGCCAGCAGTTTATCAATGCTGCCCTTACCAATTTCACTATCTTCACCTTGAAGGGCTTTAAGCGCACTTCCTCTGATAATGGGTGTGTCATCACCAGGGAAATCATATTCACTTAATAAATCACGCACTTCCATCTCAACCAGATCAAGCAGTTCCTCATCATCAACTGTATCTACCTTATTCAGGAAGACAACTATCTTAGGCACACCAACCTGCCTTGCCAGCAGAATATGTTCACGGGTCTGCGGCATCGGGCCATCAGCTGCACTAACCACCAGTATTGCACCGTCCATCTGCGCAGCACCGGTAATCATGTTTTTCACGTAGTCAGCATGCCCCGGGCAATCCACATGAGCATAGTGCCTATTTTCGCTCTCATACTCCACGTGAGCACTTGCAATTGTTACCGTCTTAGTTTCATCTCTAACGGTACCTCCTTTAGCGATATCAGCATATGACTTAACCTGCGCCAAATTTTTGGCCGCCTGCACACTTAAAATCGCTGCCGTTAGAGTCGTCTTCCCGTGGTCAACATGTCCAATCGTACCAACATTCACGTGTGGTTTTTTTCGTTCGAATTTTTCCTTCGACATAGTTTAGCTCCTGTGTTTCCGTTATAACGATTCACAAGAAACAGCATCTGAGAGGCAATCAGCAGTACAACATATTAAGCACCACCATGCCCCAATACATTTCTTACGAATCGTTACTTATAATTAAATAACAATCCCCTTCAATACTCAAAACAATGAGTTACTTCGCAATCAAACTCTCGGCTATGTGTGCCGGCACCGGATCATAATGGTGAAACTCCATAGTAAAGGTCGCCCGCCCTTGGGAATTCGACCTTAAATCAGTGGAGTAACCAAACATCTCCGAAAGTGGCACTTCAGCCTTAACTGCCTGCGCACCACCCCTGGGCTCCATACCGAGAATTTTTGCTCTACGTCTATTTAAATCCCCGACGATATTACTAACAAAATCATCAGGGCAAACCACCTCAACGCTCATAATAGGCTCAAGAAGCTGTAAGCCAGCTTTTTTGCAGGCTTCCTTGATACACATTGAACCTGCGATCTTAAAGGCCATCTCGCTTGAGTCAACTTCATGATAACTTCCGTAGTAGAGCGTCGCCCTTAAATCTATAACTGGATAACCTGCCAAGATACCAGTGGCCAGAGCCTCCTCAACTCCCGCCTTAACAGCCGGTATATATTCCTTGGGGATAACCCCGCCCTTAATCTCGTCCACAAATTCAAATCCACTGCCAGGTTCAAGCGGCTCAACACGTAAAAATACATGCCCATACTGCCCGCGGCCACCTGTTTGCTTGGCGTACTTAACCTCATGCTCAACTTTACTGGTTATCGTCTCTCGGTAAGCCACCTGCGGTTTGCCCACCGTAGTGGATACATTAAACTCCCGCAGCAACCTGTCCTGAATTACCTCCAAATGGAGTTCGCCCATTCCTGCGATAATAGTCTGACCTGACTCCTGATCAGTACTGACCTTGAGAGATGGATCTTCTTTAGCCAGCTTCATTAAGGCCAAACCCATCTTTTCTTCATCTGCCCTGGTTTTTGGCTCAATTGCCACACTAATAACTGGCTCAGGAGCATGAATCGACTCAAGCACTATCGGAGCAGCTGGATCACAAAGCGTGTCACCGGTCATTGTTTCTTTAAGCCCGACCGCAGCTCCAATATCACCAGCCTCAATAACTTTAACCTCCTCACGTTTATCAGCGTGAATCCGGAGAATACGTCCAATACGCTCCTTTTTATCACGGGTCGAATTAAGCACAGTACTACCTGGTTCAAGTCGACCTGAATAAACACGGAAAAAAGTTAGCACACCTACATAAGGATCGGTGATAATCTTAAAGGCCAGAGCACAAAATGGTTCATTAGGATCAGCATGGCGCTCAAGCTTACCCTCATCTTCCAGCGCCGCCCCTGGCTCAGAACCGCGAATAGCCGGAACATCCAGCGGAGATGGTAAATAATCTACAACAGCATCAAGCAGCGGCTGCACCCCTTTGTTCTTAAAGGCACTTCCACAAAGCACCGGAAAAATTTCATTCGACAAAGTTGCTTTTCTAAGAGCGGCTTTAATCTCCTCAACAGAAAGCTCCTCACCGCCGAGATATTTCTCCATAAAAGCTTCGTCAGTTTCAGAAATTGCCTCAAGCAGATACTCCCTGGCTCGCTGAGCATCGTCTACCAGGTCAGCGGGAACATCAACCTCATTAAACTTGGCACCAAGCGTCTCATCTTCGTAAACTATGCCCTTCATTTTAACTAAGTCAACGACCCCCTGGAGATTACTCTCAGCACCAATTGGGATCTGAATGGGCACACCATTGGCCCCCAGCCGCTCCCTGATAGATTCAACACACTTACTGAAGTCAGCTCCCAGTCGGTCCAACTTATTAATAAAGCACAACCTGGGCACACCAAATTTATTAGCCTGCCTCCATACCGTTTCAGACTGTGGCTCTACTCCAGCAACACCATCAAACACGGCAATAGCACCATCAAGCACACGCAAACTGCGCTCCACCTCAATTGTAAAATCAACGTGCCCCGGAGTATCAATTATGTTTATCTGGTGAGCAGGCAGATTGCCGTCTGAACCTTTCCATTCGCAGGTAGTAGCAGCTGATGTGATCGTGATGCCGCGCTCCTGCTCCAGCTCCATATAGTCCATGGTGGCAGCGCCATCATGCACCTCCCCAATCTTATAATTTATACCGGTATAATAGAGGATGCGCTCGGTAGTTGTAGTCTTACCGGCATCAATATGCGCCATAATACCGATATTTCTAACCCGTTTTAAATCTCTTTTGGCCACCTTAAAACTTCCTTACCACCTAAAATGTGAAAACGCCTTGTTTGCCTCCGCCATACGATGGGTATCTTCACGCTTCTTAACTGCAATACCACGGTTATTGGCGGCATCAATAATTTCTCCTGCCAGCCTGTCTGATAACCTGCGTTCGCCACGCTGATTAGCTGCGGTTGTAAGCCACCTTATAGACAGCGCCTCAGCTCTGGCTGGCCTTACTTCAGTCGGCACCTGGTATGTAGCGCCTCCGACACGTCTTGAACGCACCTCAACAACCGGCCTTACATTTGCAAGAGCTTTATGAAACATCTCAAGCGGATCTTCATTTGAAACCATCTTAACCTTGTCAAAAGCTTTATATAGCTCCCGCTCAGCAACGCTTTTCTTGCCGTTTTTCATCAGCACATTTACGGTCCTTGTGACCATAACGTCACCAAATTTGGGATCAGGAAGAATTACTCGACTGTAATCTCTTTTTTTTCTAGACATCTTTAAATTTATCCTCGCCTAAAATCTAAATCCTCTCCCAAAAACTTATTTTGGTCGTTTAGTGCCGTATTTTGAACGGCCCTGCTTACGATCCTGAACACCATGAGCTTCCAACTTGCCCCGCACTATATGATAACGAACACCCGGTAAATCCTTAACACGTCCACCACGTATTAAAACCACCGAGTGTTCCTGCAGATTATGCCCAACTCCAGGTATATAACTGGTAACTTCAACACCAGTTGTTAATCTTACACGCGCAACTTTCCGCAAAGCAGAATTAGGTTTCTTTGGTGTCTGTGTATATACACGAGTACAGACACCGCGCTTTTGAGGGCAGCCCCGCAAAGCCGGACACTTTGATTTAGAAGGTTTTTTCTTCCTTCTCTGGCGAACCAGTTGATTAATTGTTGGCATCGTAGTCTTCTAGTTAAACAAACACAGGCGGAACCACCAGTTAAGCTTTTCACTGCCGTTGGAAACGACAGAACACAGCTTCCGCCCGATCAACATTTAAAAATATCATGCTGCATTCCCCGAACAGACGCCCTTTCGCCATACCCGAAAGGCGCAACACTGGCAGCAATATTCCAGCTACAATCCAAGAGATGGTTACTCTACGGGGTTAGAGCATTGCATCTCCACCGCTTTATCCTGTTTAAACTCCCAAGATCGCAAGCGATTTGAGGTAGCACTTATTACCCCGAAAAAGCATTAAAGTCAACAGAGGCAGCAGGAAAAATTTTTACTAATAGGCGGAAACTACAGGGTAAATGGTTGCAATTGATAGTCTGGAACAACGCTTCAATGACGGGTATTACCCACGGGAGGGCTATAGATAGTATAAATTACTAATATTATTGCTTTTATTAAGTTCGGCCTTGGCCGGCGCGTATGTCCTTAAGTCAGTCTCCCATTAACAACTTCAATTAGACAGGTAGGGACCACCCAATCAGTTCGAAGGGTATAATGTACCAGAAATCGATAGCCAGAACGTCAGGATTGATTAGTTATTAATTAGCCGCGGTAAATTCGCAAAATATAATCACAGAGAGATAGTTGTTCAGGAAGACAGCCCGGGGTAACAGTGTAAAAACAGCTAAGTTCCGAATAAGTAGAGGCAGTTTGATAGTCTAAGCTGTTCACCCGTTAGACACTGGCTAAACGCACATTGTTTTAGCTGATAAGGGGATGAGTACACCCTGCGAAAGCCGGGTGGAAAAGCAATGTACGCAGGCCAATGCTCAAAGTGCAGCCGGTAAACTGGCTGAATTCACCTGCTAAAGGGCAACAGTTTCGAACATAACCAATACAAAAACTCTCACTGGCTGATACTTAGCCACGGGTGTACTTAAAAAAACTTACTCCGATAATTAACTCTTCTTAAAATATAACAGGATGTTAACCCGAATTTTTCACGAGAAATTTTAGTGTATCCAGGTTGTCCGCCTAATTTATTGGGAAAAAGATCGGTATTGCCAGGCCACTGTTTTACTACCATTAGTAGTCCTACTGCGAGGCGCAATTTTGGCTGATCTTGAATGAAAAAATGCTCGCCATACTCCAGTATTCCTGCGCTTTTTTAATCCAACCTCGGCTCAAAATTGCGCCTCTCGTGACGGATTCTCATGAAAAATGCGGGTTAAGCAGAAAGCCGGATGCTGAAATC
>RFHI01000105.1 GCA_003696425.1 Candidatus Dadabacteria bacterium
ACCCTGGTCCGGCCGCTTTTTAGACGGGGTGTGGGTATCCCCGACAATCTATCCGCGGTTGAGCGTACCACCCTGGAAAGTATTAGAGCTGCCTGGGAAGCAGCTATGCACACGAAAGTAATACCATCAGTTAAGCAGGAGCTTTCACCACAGGCAAAAAGGATTATTGAGGCAGCCGAGGAAACAACATCCAGGATTAACTCTTTGAAACGCGAATTCACCAGCCCTGTTCCATCTGTTGTTGGACTTGATGCTGCCGTTACAAACATGCAGGAAATTCAGGCTGAATTTACTGAGAAGATAAAATCTATCTTGGAGCTGCCCGAAGAAACTTCCTATTACGATCTATTTACCGGAAAAGCGGCGCAGCTAATTGCAGATCAAGGTCTCTTACTGCTCCCTTCATTTGAAGTGTTTAGGGCTAAAGACAAATCAGTGCACTTTCTCTCGCCGGCACTTTTCCGTGTTAAAGCTGTTGAAGAGGCTTCCGATATGAATGTGCTGGGATATTTACTGGAAACACGCATTGTAACGGCCAGGCCCCTTGCCGGAGAGAAAGAGAATTTCGAAAGCCGCAGCGCACTGGGCAATATTATAATTTATGACCGCCCCGGGGCTAATGGCAACACTGCTAATAGTCCTAACCCTATAGGCCTGGCTAATATAGAAAATATGCTCAGGTCTACCCGGGCTATGCTGGAGAACGGCATCCTTCCCGACGATCCGGATCATATATTTATAAGAACTGCTGAGCTTCAAGCGGCACAGATGGTTCTTAGCGGAGAATATAAACCCTTTTGGATCCGCTACGAAGCTGGACAGCTGCTCTGGCGAATGCTTAACAACATGCATCATCCAGTAGATAATCCTGTTGGCTCTTTGAAAACTTTTCGTGAATCAATGGTAGCAGGTGAGGTTCTCGCCATGCTGGCTGCACTGGAAGGTGAGCCTTATAGCGATTCGCGAGCAATTATGGGTTATATTGCTGAGCGGGTTGAGCTGGTATTTGACTATCGCGAAATCAACGACAACATGTCCAACGTGGCCGGCGTTATAGTTTACGGGTTAATGCAGCGTATGGTTGCACACGATCCGCCGCGCTACGGATTCCCGGAAAAAACTGAAATACTGGCCCATATGAAGAGGTTTAAGGGATATAATGGGGATGGACCGCTAGAAGATTATGCTGCTCTTCATCTTAGTGAGCTTGGCTCTGCTAACAGATGGGAAGATCGCCAGCAATTAGTGCGGGATATTATGAGATTTCTTCTTCCCTTAAATAATAAGTAAGCAGGCCCAAACCGGTCAACTAATCCAATCTCACACGGTTAATGTGCCCCATATAGGCCTGGGCTGCGGCTGAAGTTGTAAAGTAAATATAATGCTTATCGGCTTTAATGACACCTGAAGCTCCGCCCATTTGAAAAACCTTAAGCACACTCCAGGGACCCCAGGGATTATCAGCCCGCCAGACAATTCCGGTTCCGTTTGTATCAGTAGTTGAAGAGAGCGCATTAAACTCATTTCGCTCGCTGTTCCAGACAGCACCAAAAGGGCCCATAGTTGTAAGATTATCCAGTGCTTTACCGTCACTCTGATTTGTCGACCAGCCGGGATTACCACTTCCATCAAGGCCGGTAAAATACTCGTACTTAGTGTAATCAGTCACGCTTGCAACAGGAACACGGGCAAGATAAACATTCATCGGATCACTTACTTCATCCGGCGTGCTAAGCAAATATACAAAGCCATCTGAGTTCTGACTATAACCTGGCCCGTATTGAATCGGTGTCATCACGCAGTAATTACTGGTAGCATCCCAGGGAGAGGCAGCGGCATTTTTAGCCAGCACCAGGCTTTCGTTTACTACTGTCCAGCTTTTACCGCTATCAGTAGAAACCACTACGTAACCACGCTCGCAGTCTCCCGGAAGATAATGCATCCAGGCCACAATTGTTCCGTCCGGAAAGCCCAAAAGCCCTGAGGGTTTGTCGCGATTTGTCTGTGATTTGCTGCGATCGCCATAAGGCACGTGCTTTGCCACAAGGCAACTGTCACTTTTACACTGAAGATTAGGCAAACTGCCCTCCAGAATTACAAAACCTGTCTGCGTATAATCACATACCGGGTAACACTTGCTGCAATTATAAACGTGACAGATATCGCTGGACTGAAACTGATCTGATTTTAACTGGTAGCATCCACTTGAGACTTCAGTATACGGATGAGGATCGGGCCCCTCACCCGGCAGTGTGCCGTCCCAGCTCGGAAGGCAATCGCTTCTTCCGGTACCATCACCGAACATAAAGGCATAGCGTCCGTCAGTCAGTACCGTGGCCTGCCAGATATCACCGTACATTCTCTTTGGAAAAACTGATGTCTTCGTATCAGTGGGCGCAGTATTATCACGCAGGCCTTCAATTAATTTACTTTTTTTAAGCCCGGATTTTGCCTGTTTAAGAGTAACTACCTTGCGCTTTATGGCAGAAGTAAGAACTTTATCGTTTTTTACATCATCAACCCTGGCTCTAAAATAAAATACCACTGACCTGCGGCGCGACCCTTTAGCTTTACCTTTTATTTTAGGAAGTTTAATTGTAAGTTTCGGAGAACCTGACGAGAGCGGATTAGAGGCTGCACGCACAATTGGAGTAAGAGTAGAGAGATCCTTAAGCTGTCCCTTTCTGCGGGCAGCATAAACCTCGTAAATCTCGCCCATCGTTGCTACCCGCTTTCCAAAGGATAGCTTAATACTTTTCCCGCGTGAATTTACTTTAAGTTTAAGCTTTTCAGCACAGGCAGATTCATAACAGAACACAAAAACACAACAGCAAAAAATAGCTGTCATGCTTATTTTTTTGTTCATTGTGATTTTCCCCCTATTTCCGACTGCTGATTTTCTGTGTTTCAGAGTCTCTCCGGTAACCTACGGACAAAGAACCCCACAACTAAAACTAAATTCGGCTATTTCCAATATTACTTGAGATCAAAAGTCATGAAATAAAAATCTGCGGCCGCAACAGAGCAACTACTGCTATCTCCATAACTCATTATATTCGCTGCTTTTTTCCAGTAGCCCCGCACCAGAAATGGCCGAAATATAAACAGCTATTTTATATTTTAGCCTAGATCTAAAACAGATATTTTGATTTAATATATATTATGAATATTGATAGGATTCTTAATCTACCTCAATTATTAAAGAAAAAATCATTTTTCCTCTTCGGTCCACGAGCAACCGGGAAATCATACCTGATAGATAAAACACTACCAGAAGCCAGGGTATATGATCTTCTCGATCCTCTTCTGTTAAGAGATTTAGTACGCAACCCCGGACTAATAGAGCAAAGACAGCGCGATTGGGATCAGATTATCGTTATCGATGAAATTCAAAGATTCCCGGAACTCCTTAATGAAGTACACCGGCTAATTGAAAAGAAGGCAGCCAGATTTCTTCTAACCGGTAGCAGTGCCCGAAAACTTAAGTCTTCAAGCGTGAATCTCCTGGCCGGTAGAGCCTGGGAAACTCATTTATTTCCACTTATCTGGAAAGAATTACCGTTTAAGGGGAATTACCCGAAAGAAGAGCTGCTGTTGAACTTGCTGCTG
This sequence comes from Candidatus Dadabacteria bacterium, assembly GCA_003696425.1. Classification (GTDB taxonomy): domain Bacteria; phylum Bdellovibrionota_C; class UBA2361; order UBA2361; family J046; genus J046. The sequence continues at coordinate 3,610 of RFHI01000105.1, forward strand.
AAAGGTGGGTTGCCGCCTGTGGTTTTAAGCAAAGAACCTTGGGAAGAGTTGTCTGCATATACCGCCACTTACTTGGAACAGGAGATCAGAGCTGAAGCCTATGTGCGCGATCTCGGCCAGTTCGTTACTTTTCTTGACATAATTGCAACGAAGGTTGGTGAAGAATTAAATTATCACTCTATTGCAGATGATCTGGGTGTGAGTCCACCTACTGTTAAAAATTACTTTCAGCTGCTCGAAGATACCCTGATTGGTTTTAGGCTATACCCCTACTCTAAGACAAAAAAAAGAAAAGCTACCAGCCGGCCAAAGTTTTATCTGTTTGATCTTGGAGTGACCAGTTCTCTTCTCGATTCACATGAGCTTTCCCAAAAATCTGAACGATACGGAAAAGCATTTGAACATTTTATTTCACTCGAACTAAGAGCATATCTCTCTTATAAAAGAAAAAAAGAGAAACTTATGTTCTGGAGAAGCCAGTCTGGCTATGAAGTGGACTTTATTATTGGAGATAAAATAGCACTGGAAGTCAAATCCTCATCAGCTGTTTCTGACCGTTCATTAAAAGGTTTAAAAGCTTTTAAAGAAGAAGCTGCCGTTAACAGATATATTGTAGTATCAAAGGAACCAGAACTAAGAGTAGTCAATGGAATCGAGATCTTTCCGTGGGACCTTTTTCTTGAACACCTCTGGGACGACACGGTTATTTAGCCATCATTTCTAAACTCTTCTTTGTGATACTCGCTACAGCTCTACCACCCGCCCTGCTACTATATATATCAGGCGGGGGGTAATCGCCTCGACAGGAAGCGCATACATATTACCCACAGCCTCACGGTAAAAGTTGAGCTGGGTTGCATGTTTTTCTGCGGTAAGCTCAGGATTCCGGTCGGTTTTATAATCTATAATATCCGCACATACGACCTTACCATCTTTTATACCGAGCACCAGCCGGTCAATTATGCCACTACTTAAGTGGTCGCCTGTAACAACAGAGAAAGAGCGCTCGCGGTAAACTTCCAGTGTATCAGCCTGCCAGCCGCTGTAAGCATCCCTTACAAGCGCATCTCTAAGTTCAGAAAGTTTTATCATCTCAAGAAAGTCTTTAAGCACATCAGCCTTAACCTGCTCGTCGATTACCCTGGCCTCAACTGATGCGGCATCAACTATGCCCTTTAAACGTTCAGGCGAAACGTCAAAATTATCAAGCCACTCAATCTCCTGAAAAAGCCTGTGAAGCAGCGTGCCACGCGCACGCGCTGTGCGTCCCTCGCGGGTTGAAAAAATAAATTCCATCCCGCGCCCTGCTTCTGACGGCGCTACTCTGGCCAGGTTTCTCCAGCGGCGGCGCTTACCGCCAAAACGCACATTAAGAACAACCCGGTTAACTTTACGTTTATCTTCAGCGGTTTTTTTAACCTGCTCCGCCCAGTCGGGATCGCCGCTTCGGTAAATGAGCTTTGCCCTTTCGCTGTCTGCATACAGTTCCTCACTGACACTCCCGTCCACCCCGACGGCCTCCCTTATAAGCCAGGCAGGAGTACTTCTGCGGCGCGATTTTGTCGAGCTGAAAATATAAAGCGCATAGCGCGCACGGGTCAGTGCCACATAAAGTACACTTAATTCATCAACAACCTCTTGGCTCCTGTACTTATTATAAACACTCTCAAACTCCGGCAGCATACTGCGCTCCCGCGAAGATAACGTAGCCGTAACCCGTGCAGGCGGATCAAAGGGGCTCTCATAATCAGGGATTACATACGAAGTGTGATTTTCAATAAAGGCGTAATCGAGATCACATAAAAAGACAGCATCAAACTCAAGTCCTTTAGCTTTATGAATAGTCATAACATGTACAGGACTCTCCTCCGGCTCAACCACTCTGATTTTCCTGGCATGTTTTACAAAGTCAGATAGCCGCACAGTATCGGGCCCGGCAAACTGTACAGCAGCTTCGACCAGCTGCTGCAGCTTGCCATACTCTCTCTCTGCACAATAAGGCGAAACTTTTCCAGCATAATATGATAAAAGTCCGTGCAGCCCCCGTTTAAAGAATTCTTCGCGCACGCTGCGGCTTAGCAGATCCCTCCTAATTTTATCATCATCAGGTTTTACCCCCAGCACTTCAGCCAGCGGTGATGAAGCTACATGAAAATGGGCTATTGTGTCACCAGGATGATCAGCAAGCCACAGGTAAGAGAGCAGCACTGAAACCACCGCTGAATCAGTAAGCGGTGAACCTCCCTCTCCGCTAGCCCTAATACCATAGCGGGCCAGCTCGTTTATACAAAGCGGCACGTGTTTTCCTTTTCGAACCAGCACACCGACAGAGAGCTTTTTATTCTTCTCAAGCAGCTTTGAAACCTCCCGGGCAGTAAATCCGATCGGCCCGTTTTCAACCAGCTCTTCAGGATCCGGCGCAATATTTACAACTGACACATATCCGGGATAATCGCTGTTAAAGGCTCTGTGCTCTTCAAAACGCTTCTCCCACTTCTCCGCGGCAAGCGGATATTTCTTAAGAGCCTGGTTCTCTCCCAGGTTTTTAAAAACAGAATTTACAAAATCAAGCACCGTCTGGCTTGAGCGGCGTGATACCGGCATGCTGGTAACATCGATCTCTGGCCAGCGCTCTTCAAGCCTGTCAAATATTTCGGCTACACCACCGCGAAAGCCGTAAATCGCCTGCTTGGCATCACCGACACAGAAAAATGAGCCGTCTTTACTTTTAATAATAGTGTCAGCCAGCGGCTCAAGCAGACGCCACTCCGTAAGAGAGGTATCCTGAAACTCATCAAGCAGAATGTGGCGTATAGTGGCATCAATTCTAAAAAACAGATGCTTTAAATCCTCGGCTCTGCCGGAAGTAAAAAGCGCCCGTTTTACATCATCAAAAGAAGCCAACCGGTAAAGAGTACAGTAATCGCTGTAAATATCAGCAACGCTTTCAATCAATTCTCTGAGTGCCGCCGTGCGGGTATTAAGTTTTTTTACAATGTAGCAGCGAATATGCTTAAGAATTATATCCATAGCCTCCTGCAGCTCATCCGGTATGGGAGCCCTGCTATAGCTCTCTTTACCCTCAATAAGTGCAGTAAGTAACTTCGTCTCAAGCGAGATAAGCTCTTCCTCCCAGCCCGGGCCGGATGAAACCGCCTGAATAATATTTTTTAAAGCCTTATCGAAGTTTTTATTCGGAGTTCCTTTGGAAGTTCGCGGCGCGCTTACGTTTTTAAGCTTTTCAACTGCAGCAGCAAGCTCATTTTCAGCAGGCTTATCAAAACTTAATCCGCTGGTCCAGACCTCCGCAGGAGTTTCAGCAACAAGGTCACGCAGCGCTCCTACCTGTTTAACAAGGTCAGCATGCACACTGCGGGGCGCACGGTTATCCTTTACCAGATCAAAGAGCGCCAGAAGCTCATCTGTCTTGCGGCAAACATCGCTTACTGCTTCATCCAGAAGCTCCCCGATGCGGTCAGGATCTACTACCGACCAACCGGCCGGAAGCCCGGCCTGCGGACCAAAGGCAGTGGCAGCACCTACAAAAAAGCTGTCGAGTGTGCAAATAAAAAGCCTGTGCTGATTATTAATCATCCGCTCAAGAGCCTTGTGAATATTCTCAAGGCTTAGTTGAGTCATCTCAAGCGCCTCTCCCAGAATTCCGGCGCTTTCAGAGCTCTCAGACGCTTCAATCAAACGGGCAATAATGCGGTCGCGAATCTCTCCGGCAGCTTTTCGGGTAAAAGTTGTAGCAAGAATCTCTTCCGGACTGGCCCCGCTTAAAAGCAGCTTAAGGTAGCGCGAAGAGAGCTGATAGGTTTTACCAGAGCCTGCACTTGCACGGATAACCAGTGGTCTTAACTCAGCTGCCATGCGCCCCCTCCGCGACAAAACCTGCACCGTCAAAAAGAAGATCAAAATCAGTCGGAAAGCGAAGGCGGGCAGCAGCAGGTTTAAATTTCCCCTCAAGCACAGAAGTTACTATAGCGCTAGCAAGCTCAAGCGCACTCTTAAGCTCATCTTCGGACCAGTCTGCCAGAGTACAGATCTCTTCAGCCTTGCCGGTGGCAGCCGGTGAGATGTAACCGGTTTTAATTTTACCCTCAAAGCCTGCCTCACGCAGCATCCAGTAATAAAGCGGAAGCTGAAGATCGATCCACTCGCCTTTTTGGATATGACTTTTTCGCGGCTCTTTTATACTCTCGCTGAATTTGTAATCAAAAACCTGCCAGCTGTTTGTCTCAGGATTAAAATCAATCCGGTCAATTCGTCCTGATATTTCAACTTTCCCCTTCTCAGTTTCAATCGTAAAGCTCTTCTCAGGTTCAAATTCTGTATGCCTGATAATATAACCCTCGGCAGCCCGCATGCTCTGCCAGGCAGCAAATTTCTTAAGACGCGCCCTTAGCTGCTCGCGCTGGATAAGCAAAGCTGCAAGTGGAGTTTCTCCGAAATTGTCCTTAAATTTCCGATCCAGGATCTCACTGAGAGCCTCAACAATCAGCGCATAGCGTGTTTCGGATGCAGCAGCTGACTTTCCGAACTCGGCCAGCACACTGTGCCCCAGAGTGCCAAAGACCCGCGCATCCATCTCCTGTACGGTATCATCTGCGCTCTCAAGATTTAAAACATGCCTGAGATAAAAACGGTAGGGACACTCAATATAACTTCTAAAGGCAGTAACAGGTATGCGCGAGACCGGCTGAGCCGGATGAACAGCCGGCGGAATCTCCCAGGTTCTAAGCTCAGGTGGCGCTTCCTCTCTTCCGGCAACACGAAAAGGAAGCTCTTCAAGATAGAGTTTTTTAACGCGCGCCGTTAGGTCGCCTTCGCCTTTAGCAATTAACCTGCTGGGAAGAAGCGGAGTACCATCAAAGGCACTGCGGCAGTAAAGCAAAGCAATTTGATCAAGCGACTTGACAAGCGATGCCAGTATAAATTTATCACGCGCGTAGCGGCGCTCATTATCAGTTAGTCCCAGCTGCTTTCTTACACTTTCAGTTAAAAACTGATCGCCATTAACGCTTTGCGGTACGTACTCTTCATTTAGTCCGCAGACTATCATGGCCGGAACATCTTCATGTTGAAGTTCAAGCCATCCAAGTGCTTCAATATCATCAGCATGAAGATCGTAGGCCAGGCTGTGATCCTCACTAAAAGCCGCAATTAATGCCAGAGCATCAGCGCCACCTAGTTCAGTGCCAGTTAAGCTCTCAGCCAGGCTGTCACACAGCCCTGAAATTGCTCGAAGCTCTTTTTCGTATTCCCCGGGATTTGTATAAATTGTAAGTAAGAGCTCCTGCACGGCAGGAATCCACTCTGCCATCTCGTACTTACCAGTGCTAAAAGGTTTAAGCAGCTCTTTAATGACAGAAACTATTTCTCTTACTATCTCCGCAGCAAACCCGTTAAAGCTACTCTTCTCATCAAGCAGCGCCTGAAGTCTCTCCATTTGAAAGCTATCCAGGAGAGAAAGAACAGACACCTTAGCGTTTCGCTTAAGCGCTAACTCTTCGTTCAGATAATTTTCAAACTCCGGAAAACGTACCAGATCGTAAATATCATGAGCGCGATAGCCGCGGCTTACAGCGTAAAGTTTTTTTAAGAGCTGCAGCGGGCGCGTTTCTGAGAGCGGCCGCCCGGCCGGATCGTGCAGCTTAAGATTTGCTTCGTTAAAAACCGTATCGAAGTACTTAAATGATCGCGCATCGGTATAACCAATTATTACTTCGCTACAGTCTGTGCCGGAAGAAAACTTTTGCAGCGCATCAATTGCTAAAAGCGCCTGATCGTAAGGATCGGCAGCACAGAGAATATTATCAAGGCTGATGTTAAGGTCGTACTCTGCCCAGTACTCAGGCTTAATACATCCGAGCTCATCAAATCCGGCCTTCTCGCTTTCTTCGGCAAACACCAGTGATGCAACCGGTGAGTCTAATGCCCTTAGCATCTCTTTTTGAATAAAAGTAAGATCCCTTACAGAAGAAAGCACAATCTTTCCATCAAAATGAAGATTTTTTTCAGCTAATGCAGCTTTTCGGGCAAGATCCCTGTCTTCAAGCGAATTTTTGTGCAGTACTGAAAGATATTCGCTAAAAACCTCTTCGAGTATCTCCCAGCGCGGATCGGGCGGCGCACCCCCTAGCGCATTAATACGCTCACCGGCGCTTTTAAAGTCCAGTCCGGCACCAGAAAGTTCGCGCCAGAGTGAGGACACTGTGCGTGCCATCGGAATAAGCTCCGAGATTCCGGCCCTTTCACTCCCCTCGCCTGCCAAAAGAACCAGGCTCTTTGAATCAAGCCCTCGCAGCGCTTCAGCCCAGGCCAGAAGCGATTCCTGCTGGGTTGCCAGCGGATATCCGGTTTTATAAAGCTCTTCCGGAAAGAGACCGGCGGTTTTAATCTGTGGCGGTATTAAGACAATATTATTATCACGCGCATATAGTGCCAGTCGCTCTTTAAGCCTTCTTCCGGCTCTACCGCCCGGAACAACAACAAGTGTATCAGAGAGATCCAGCAGATTACTGCGCAGCTGTTCTGTCAGATAATTAACCGTACTCTCAAGGATTGGTCGCTTATACCCGCAATAGACACACTTAATATTCATAGCAGGCCAAGATTATCCTCTTTGGCGGAAATTTTAAAGTAAATCCTGCAATCTACCCCAGGATATGGGGCGGGTTTGGGGCGAATGGTTAGTTTTTCTGCCCTCAATAATGACGTTACTGGTGTCTCCGGGTTGTTCAAATAAAATTCTTAGACGTAGCCGTCTACGTCGACGGTTTTACGTTTACGGCTACGTTGCCGTCGACG
>RFHI01000106.1 GCA_003696425.1 Candidatus Dadabacteria bacterium
ACCTGACAATCAATGGCGGAAATACCTTTACCATAAAAACCCATGATTCCTCCCCGATAACAGAAAGACAGGTTGAAAGCCTGCTGCAAAGCTCTTTTTTATTTATCAACCAAGGTTCTGCCTTGTCAGCCCTTGATTCCCTGGATACCCAGTTAAGCCAGTTAGCTGAAAAACGCGGGCGCATTGGCGCCAGTCTCAGCAGGATTGCCGTAGCCACAAACGTTCTCAGCGCTGCCTCGGAAAATTCGGCCGCTGCTGCCGCCAGAATAATGGATGCTGATGTTGCCCTGGAAACTGCCAAACTAACCAGGCAACAAATACTGCAGAATACCGTGTCTGCGATCCTTGCCCAGGCAAACCAGCAGCCTGTACTTGCGCTGTCGCTGCTGACCCAGGGCAGGAAGTAAATGATCGCACAGCCCGTAATATAAGTACAAAAAAACGCCCGCGGGGAGCGGGCGTTATCGAGGGAGACTGTCTGAACGAGAAAAAATCTTATTTACAAGCAGGCGACCCGGAAAAACGGAGAATTTTCCATTCAAGCTTCTTGAGGCGGGTTCTGGCATCCTGTGCCTGATCTTGATATGCCAACCTGCTAATTTTAAGCCTTAATTTTTCCGCTTCTTCTCTGGCGCTTGCTAGACTGGTTCTAATATGGCTACAGGCAGCACTATCAATGGCTGCAACTGACGGGCTGGGAACGGATACCAGCAAGACCAGTGTCCAGAGCCCAAAAACCTGAAATAATACGTATAAACCTAATTTAATCATTTAGCCCTCGCCCGCACTTAAACTGCAGCCGACACACAGCTGAAATTTGCAATAGCTGTGCCAGAGAAAACAGCTACACCTTAGTGCGGATGTTACCGAACCTGAAATGCCGCTATAACATTGAAAACAAAATGTTTTTTACCTACTCTGGTAAAATCACTTAGTCCGGGCCGTCCCAGTGAACCTCAAGATCCTCGGTCTGCCCCGCTCCAAGCACCGCCACCGCCTCCATTTCAATAACCAGACGTGGGTCTACCAGGCGGGCTACCTGAACGATTGAACTGGCCGGTCTTATATGCTCAAAGAACTCGCGGTGGGCGCGTGCATACTGATTCCACTGACTCATGTCCGTAATAAAAAGCCTGGTACGCACTATATCACTTAAATCAAAGCCTGTCTTTTTTAAAATAGTCCTCAACACCCTGATAACGTAACGGGTCTGTTCGTAAGGGTCTCCCGGGGCTACGACTTCACCGTTGTCATCTACAGCGGTTGTGCCGGAGATGAAAAGCTGATTGCCCACCCTTACTGCTCGTGAATAACCTCTAAGCGGCTCCCAGGGAGAGCCTGACGCATAATTATAACGTACTGTTTTTGCCACCAGCTTATTCTTCCCTTTAAATATCACAACTAAACTTCACCCCCTTCCGCCATCTCCCTGGCACGCGCCGCCTGCTCATCAGTAAGCTTAAAGCGGTACTTTATCTGGGTAGCAAAGCGCTCTTCAAACTTATCTATCTTTTCATCTGCAAGCACCACCTTCCAAATCATGGCGAGAATTCTCTGCCGCTGCATATCATTAAAGCGCTGATTAATCAGGTTTACAAATTCATCAATTTTTCCTTTTTCCTTTCTTGAGGCAATTGCAGTCTGCACAATTTCAGGAACTTTAGCAGCCGGAATGCCAAACTGCTCCTGAAGCGCTACACAGAGAGTTTCTGCTTCCTCCGGAGCTATCTCCTTATCAGCTCCAGCCATCTCAACCAGAAGAACTGCAGTGGCCACATGTAAATCATGATCCGTTACATTGCCGGCCTGGTCCTGGTCGAGCGTGTCTTTAATCTCTTTTGAGCCCGAAAAAAAATCTTTTAGTCCTTTAAACATTTTTCTTCTCCAAATATTTGAGCCAAGCTAAAATACCACGAAGTAGTTTAGTAAACCAGCGTGAATATACCAACCAGTGAAATATTTCCGTATAAGTTTATAGCAACAGTAGTTGGCAATAATGTTCGGTATATGCCCATACCCGATCCCTAGACGTATTACATCTATGTCTACGAATTTTATTTCCCACAAATCTTGAGTTGATTTTATTGTTCTTTATGGGTAGCTTTATTCGAAGCAGCACCGACAGATTTAAAACCAGATGGACTATAAGCTCAATAGCATATTGGACAAGCTCGGTATTGATTACGAACTTTTCTCTCATCCACCTGTCTTTACATGTGAAGAAGCTGATAAATACTGTGCTGGCATCTCCGGAGCCAGAACCAAAAATCTTTTTTTGCGCGATAAAAACGGTAAACGCCATTTACTTGTCACCACAAAAAGCACAAGAAAAGTCAGCCTCGCTGATATTGAAAAACTCTCCGGGGCAAAGCATTTAAGTTTCGCCTCTGAAAAAAGACTTATGGACCATCTGGGAGTAAAGCCCGGTGCAGTATCTCCACTGGGGCTTGTAAATGATAGCTCAGGGCAGGTGGAGGTATACATTGACTCCACCCTTTTAAAATCCGAACGCATCCTGCTACACCCGAATGATAACACTGCAACCGTTATCATCTCATCCGGGGATTTTGTGAAATTTCTTAAGAGCAGAAAAAACCCTTTTTCAGTTTTTTAGTGCGCCAGTACAAAACCACGAGATTCTTAATTTAAACTAATTAAAATTATTAAGACGTAATTAAAAGGCTGTGCCCCCTTTGTTAACAGCATGTTTAAAAGAGTGGATAACTTAATCGGATTTTTCTATTCGATGCTATGGCTTTTTCTTGATTTGCCGCTTCACTTGCTGTAATTATTTTAATCGAGCACAGAGAGTATGTTCCCTGGCTTGAACCGGCCGAAGGCTCGCATCGTGACTGTCAAAACAACTGGCGGCGGTGTGGCTTTAAGTGAAAAGCTTAAAGCGCCGGGTCGCATCCCGAATTTGAAAGCCAAATACGGGGATGGATCTTCACAACGCGGTAAGTGAAAGATCTTCTGGCTGAAGGACGCTTTGGTCAGAATCGGCACGGCACGCCTTGAATAGTTCCTGCTAAGGGGCAGACATACTTCAGGCAACTGGCTCATCCCGTATGTTTGACCGCTTTTGCTTCATAAACCAGGGGAGACCCTTTAGGAGCAAAACGGAGAAACATCCCGGGACAATGAGTTCTGTGGCTCAGGTTTGCAGATGAACAGATTAATCTGCTTTCGGTAGACGCATCATAACGGTAAGCCCCATATTTCCGGATGCGTCACAGTTAGGAAACCCGTTTGCTGCAATGGGGAAACTGGTCCAAAGCTAAGAAGCAGCAGACGTGGCGCCGACTGCAGGCTGTTCTGTAAATACTGCATACCTTAAGACTAAAGCTTCGTGGATAATACGGCGAAACTTTAAGTCATGTGCGCGACACAGTTTTGCGTCAAGCGCCGGTTAGTTAAGGCTGAGGATGTTACTGATACTAACATCGGGTTTAAAATAAGCGCGAGCCTCAGCCCTTCACGCATAACGGTCCTAACTGCGTGCGTGAGCTAACTTCTCCAGCAGGAGAGCTTATACCGAAGCGGCCGGCAAACTGTGTTGCGTTTTTTTATTTCATCGGCCACGTACGAACTTTTTTCTTTTCTTCTACGCTTAAAATTCATGCACACAAAGTTTATACGGCCAGCCTGTGAATTCCGAGCAGATAAAAGAAAACTATTAAAAGTATAATTCCAACGACATTAATCACAAAACCGGTTTTAAGCATATCTTTCAGCCTGATTTCGCCGGTTCCAAAAACAATCGCATTAGGCGGAGTAGCAACCGGAAACATAAAGGCATAGCTGGTGCCCAGACAGAGTGCCAGGACAGCAGCCATAAGCGGCTGATCAATACCTGCTGCGCTGCCAAGAAGCACCACCACCAACACCGAGGCCGTGGCTGTATTTGATACCAGCTCAGTAACAAACACACCAATTACGCAGGCTGCCAGCAGCAGAAGCAAAGGATTTGCACTTACATGACCAAAACTGAATTCGCCAAGAAGTGCCGCCAGTCCGGTATCCTTGAGCATAGCCCCCAAACTGAGTCCACCTCCAAAGAGAAGCACCGTCCCCCAATCAACATAACGGGCATCTTCCCACTCAAGGTTCATCCGCTCACCACCTACCGGCAGACAGAACAAGATTCCTGCGGCAATCAAGGCAACAACGGCAGCTGCTAAATGACTTTTAAGCGATGCTGCCAGGTCACTTCCAGGCAGCATAATGCCAATCAGATCAGGAACAACCCATAATAAAACCGCCAGGGCAAATGCTGCTGCTACCTGCAGTTCTGAACTTTTAAGCGGACCAAGCGCAGAAAGCCGCTTTCGAAGATGTTCCTGAAAATTGCTGATATTGATTCTGTCCGTCTGGCCAATAGCATATTTGGTCCTTAAATAAAAAAAGGTTAAAAGGTACATACTTACTGCCACAGGCAACGCCATCATTACCCAGCCGGTAAAGCTGATATGAATATTATGCTGCTCTAACAGCCCAAGAGTTATGAGATTAGGGGGGGTGCCTACCGGTGTTGCAATCCCACCGATACTGCACGAGTAAGCAACTAAAAGAAGGATAAACACTTTTACGCCGGCCACACGCTGCTCGTCTTCAAATTCTTCTTTTAAACAATCTATTAACCCAAGCGCCAGCGGACAGAGCATCGCACAGGTAGCAGTATTTGTCACCCACATGCTGAGTGCAAAAGCTATCAGGCTGATCACCAGCGCAACGCCGGTTATACTTGAACGCGTAAGCGGAGAGAGCAGGATTAAATATGCCATGCGTTTATCCCATGAGTGCTTGTGCATGGCTCGCGCCAGCAGAAACGCTCCGATAAAAAGAAATATTATTGGACTGCCAAACGGTTTAAAGGCCTCTTTTGCGCTCTCAAGCCCGTACAAAACAATCAGGCAGGGGATAAATAATGACGTGACTGCAAGCGGAATCAGTTCACTTACCCAGAGCAGCACAACCTGGGCAAACAGAGCCAGTCCAAAAGCGTGTTGATACGAGACTCCGTTAAACACGGCTAAAGCTGCCATAAGCGGGGCCGCTATAAGAATTAAAAATACAGCTATTGCCCTCTTATATGTACACACGAAACTATCTCTCGTTTAAGCAAAGTCAGGCGAGATATCCTGCCATTCTTCAGCCAGCGCCATGCAGGTTACCTGCTCCTGGGCGTTAAGCGCAGTACTGTCGGGCCTTTTTGCCTTATCAGCATAAAAAACCCCGAGCACTTCGCCCCTGAAAATAATCGGAAATGCTACAAAAGGCCAGCCATCGTCAAAGATCTGCAGGCCATCAAAAACTGTCTGCCGGTTAACTACAGCCTTGATATCAGGCATGCTGTCGGCGTCGGGATCTTCAATAAACCTTTTAACCTTTTCGGGCGAAAAAAGCTTTACACCGAGACTTGCTTTAATCTCAAGAACTTTCTTTTTCGGATGCCGTACGAATAACACGGCCCGGTCAAAATTAAGCCCCTGCACAAGTGCATGCAGCGTGCAGTTTACTGCCTGGGGCAGGCGGTAAAAATCATCCTCACGCCTGCGGGTCTTAAAGCAGGCCCTCAGTTCATACATAAACGGGTTAATGCGTTCTGCTATACCGGGCCATTCAACCTGCTCACTTTTTCCTTTTAGTGATCTCTTAAACCAGTCGAGATAATCAGGTACTCTGAGAGCAGTAAGCCCCAGATCTTTACAGCGCTCAAGATATTTCCCGGCTAGTTTACCTATTAAGGCTTCGAGGTCAGGTTCAGAAAGTGTAGTGTTTTTCTCAAATTCCCTTAAAAGCGCCTGTAGCCCCTGTACGCCAGGAAAATTACAGATCTCGTGCGCCAGAATATTTCCCATATAAACAGCGTAAACAATGGCCCTCTTTTCTTTGGTATTTCCAAAACCCCAATTCTTTCTTTTCCATGGCACGCCCTCTACATAACCAACTATCTGTGAAAGCTCCCTCGGAAGTCCCAGAATCTCAGTTAAATACTCAGCCAGGTCACTCTCAGATCGTTTCATTACCTCCATGAACTTTTTAGAAAAAATGTTTTTTTCATTAAAGCAGTCAAGTGAAATGCCGCTGTAGATATGAGGCTTATAATAAGCCAGTAGCACCGGGCCGGCGTTAATTAAGTATGATGCGATAACTGTACGCTCTCTTAGTTCCGTCCGTCGGGTCATAAGTCCGATAATGCCACTACTTAAAAGGGAGGCTATCAGCGCCTGCTGCATCCGTGTAAGAGCTATCGAACGCCCAAGAAAAATGGCACTGTAATTTCTGGCAGCAGCCAGGTCTTTTAAGATCTGTGGAGTTTGTCTTAGCCCCAGGTGCTCCACTGCGGCATGAACTGAACTAAAGCTTCGTCCATCTGAGTAAAAATCATGATTAACTATTGAAAGCAGTCTTAATGTAAGAAATGGCTCTTCAAGCACGTAGCCAGCGAGCTGATCGACTGTTAAATTACTTTCTTTGACTGTATTTCCAAGGCGCTCCTGAAGCTTTAGCGAAGATGGGAAGTCCCCCCTAATTCTTACAGCCTTGCCAATGGCAGCATCAACGTTTTTGAGCATTGCCGGTTTAATCAGCGCCGCGTTGGAGGTGATGTTCTGTAAGGCCTTTTCAAAGGACATTAATACTTAAATAACCTTCTGATCGATGAACTTTTAACGTAGTACATGCTCCACTAAAGCGCAGTCCAGCTGCCAGCGCAGTTTAGCACGCCTGCTCTTTTTCGGAAACATTGACTATAAATTTACTCTAGCAGCAGCATGCATTCAAGCGGGGCAAACAGAAAAGTGGTATAAAAGATCAGGCCCGGCTCCCAGCATTCTGCCTGCTGCTACCAGCAAATCAGTTTCTGCTTTTCGGATTTACCGCTTACTGCGTTTCAGTTTTCTGGTACTGAAGCTGCAAAGAAAAGCTGAACTCATTGGGCGTATTACGTCGACGACTACGTTGCCGTAGACGTAAAAGCGTCGACGTAGACGGCTACGTCTACGAATATTATTTTTCAAAGCTGTTGCCAGCTTCGGGGAGCAGAGAGCGGGAAAACAGTAATCAGAAGATCGGCATTCGGCAGTCGGCTACCAGCAAATCAGCTTTCTGCTTACGGCTTACTGCGTTTCAGTTTTCTGGTACTGAAGCTGCAACCGAAAAGCTGAACTCGCAAGGCGTATTACGTCGACGACTACGTTGCCGTAGACGTAAAAGCGTCGACGTAGACGGCTACGTCTACGAATAT
>RFHI01000004.1 GCA_003696425.1 Candidatus Dadabacteria bacterium
CTTTGTTGGATAGTCAATTTCTAAACCCGCATGATCCGGATGATGCTGTACTGTTAAACAAATCCCGCGCTTTCTCTTTTGAGAAGAGCTTTTCTTCGGTACTTGAAAAAAGAGAGGGGTTTGATTGTATAATCGGGAATCCTCCTTATGGGCTCTCTCGCAACAATCAGCTAAGTGAACTTGAGAACAGCAAACTAAAGCAAATATATTCTGATTACCGTAATGGCAAAGTTAACAAATACATCCTTTTTATGGCTCGCGGCTATGAGCTTTTGAATTCCACTGGTGTGCTTTCCTACATAGTACCAAATTCATGGCTTGGGATTGATGGTGGCAAAAAAATCAGAGAACTTTTGCTGAGAAATAACTCCCTGGCAAAACTTACTTTGTTTACCTGTCCGGTATTTAATGAACCGGGTGTAGAGGCTGTCATTTTTGAGGCTGTAAAGGGCAAAAAGTATTCACGTATTGAGTTAACCCGCAGAAACAGTATTGAAGCGGCTGAAGTAAAGCGGTCAGAAAAAATACCGGTATCGTATTGTCTTGCCAGCCCCGGCTCTGCAATTCCAACCTGGTGGTCAAAAGATCTTCAGCGCATTTTATATAAACTCCGTCTAAACACTATAACGCTTGGCTCAAAGGCCTCGCCATTTGTGCCGCTGATAGCACTACAGGCTTATGCCCGTGGAAAAGGCACTCCGCCTCAAAGCGCTGAAGATGTAAAAAACCATGTTTATGATCGTGATTACAAAGAAGATGAATATACACTGCCATACTTTAAAGGATCCGATATCCAGCGCTACGCCTACTGCTGGTCAGGCAACTACCTTAAATACGGGGCCTGGCTGGCAGAGCCACAAACGCCTGAGCGCTTCCGTGGGCCACGCATACTGTTAAGGGAAATTATCTCCACACCGCCCTATTCGCTGATAGCGGCATACTGCAAAGAAACAGCGCTTTACAATAAATCAGTACTGCACATTCTACCAAAGTTAGGAACCAGTGAAGAGCTTGTCTGGATGCTGCTTGGAATACTTAATTCTAAAGTTGCTTCGTTTATTATTCTAACCCAGGGGAGAAAGAGTCAGCGCAAACTTTTTCCCAAAATTGTAAATGCTGATCTTAAAGATTTTCCCATTCCGGCCAACTACACTACATACGCAGGGAAGATAGCATCTCTTTCAAAGGAGCTAACCGACAAATCACAGCTTCTGTTGACTAAAACAGAGGCTAATAATGCAGCAAATCAAGTGCTTTCCGAACAGATAGATATCCGCCAACGCGAAATTGACCTCCTGGTAGCAAAGGCCTACAGGCTGAGCTCGCGCGATCTAGACACAATCACCGGGTATTTAAGCGGAAAAGCTTATGCCGGCAAGCCCACAGAAAGCAGAGCGGCGGTTGCCTAGTTTTTACATCTCAATCTCAACCAGACTGCCTGCCGGAAGTTCAAAGGAGTCAACTATAGTAACCCTGCTGCTTCCGTGTTCTTCCTGCAGATAATCAATTCTATAGCGGCCGGGTTTTAAGGCAATCGGGCCAAAAGTTCGTGCGATTGACACCTGGCCGATTCTCTTGCCGTTTTCATCCAGCTCAACAAACCAGATTCCATCCGGCGGCTCAGTACCTTCAGGCGGAATAATTTTAACCCCTGTATTTATATTAAACTCGGCTAGCCGCCCCTCCTCTACCTTTACTGTTCCCAGTGGTGATTCAGAGCTCCCGTGTTCCCGCCAGCGGTAAACAATTTCGTACTCACCCGGCGGCACAAGCTGAGGTTCCCACAGTCGAAAGCTTGCTATTTTTTTCTTTCTTCCTGGTTTTCTTATGGCCCAGTAATAGAGCTCCTCAGGCACCCAGTCGGCCCGCACAAGATGAAGCGCAGAGGAAAGCTCTACCGTATTGGTTTTATCCTGCTCGATCTGTACGCGCTTAAGTTTAATCCGTGAGCTGCCGTGCTCAGCCTGGTGCCAGAAAAGATCGTATTCTCCCGCCGGAACCAGAAAGGGCTGATCTATATCTCTGAACAAAGCCACAATGCTGTCTGCCTCAGGATCGATCAAACCCCAGTTGTAGGGCCGTTTGACCCACTGGGGAAGTCTTAACTGAATGGCAGTAAGAAGTGGAACTTCCGTGACTTTACCGGACTCAATCCTGAAAACCTCCCCCAGGGTAACTGTTGATGTTCCGTGTTCCGACTGATCCCAGGCAAGCTGATATTCACCTGGGGGCACCATCTGCTCTTTCAGGCTGTTAAAGCTGGCTTTAACTTTACCTGTCTC
The DNA here is from genome assembly GCA_003696425.1 of Candidatus Dadabacteria bacterium. Taxonomy (GTDB): domain Bacteria; phylum Bdellovibrionota_C; class UBA2361; order UBA2361; family J046; genus J046. The sequence goes on from RFHI01000004.1 coordinate 2,283, forward strand.
CGGATCCAATAGTTGCCACTGATACGGCCTCTTGAGCCAGCTCTGGTATTTGAATTTAATGCGACCAGGGCCTTTAGCCTTGATTCTAATAGATTTAGAAGATGAAGATATTTTTTGCTTTATCGGAGCAGGTGTGGGCTCAGGAGTTGGAAGCGGCTTTTCTTTCACAACGCTTTCTTTTACGGCGGTAAGGGCCTTAAGAAGTGCTGTAGCATTTTGAGCTGAAAAATATTGTCCACCACCCGCCTCGGCTATACATTTAAGCTGTTTTTCAGCGCTATCGCTTACATCAAAGCCGACAACGTGCATTACAAAATTTACGCCGCTTTCTTTTAAGCTCTTTGTAAGCTTACACGGATCTTTATCACAGGTTTCAATCCCGTCACTAACCAGCACTATAGTAGTACCAGCTTCGTTACCTTTGACACGCTCTACTGCAAACTCAATGCTGTCAGATATGGGAGTCATCCCCTTTGGCTTGATGGAGTTTATTTTGTCTTTAGCTGCAGCCCTGTCTATTTTCCCCAGGGGTATAACTTCCTCAATATCCGAGCAGTCCCCTTTCCGGCGATGCCCGTAAACTGTAAGACCTGAAAGCAGATTGTCCGGCATTTCTGAAATTAATTTGTTAAGCACCTCCTTTGCGGCTTCGATTTTAGTCCTGCCACCGGCACGCCCCCACATGGAGCCGGAGCCATCGAGTATATAGTAAAGGGTCTTATTCCCTTCGGCATAAAGTAAAGAGCTGAAAGCCAGGCAGAACAAAAACGTAAAAACACTAAAAAAGTTAATTTTCATCAATTTACTCCCCAAAGCACAGTGCAGCTTAACGGCCAGAATTTTAACTGATCTATAAGAGAATAGACAAATACTTTCGTTTCAGTCACTCTTTATCTGTATGAAAGACGGCATCATTAAAATACTGTTTCTATCCTTTGCTTCCATATTATTAGCACCTGTACTGCAGGCGAAAAACGTTGAAGCTGTGACAGCCGGCAAAGCTCAGCGGAACTGGACAGTTGAAACTGATAAAATAATCGTCACTATTTCATCGCAGGGCCTGCGGTTTAAAAATTTTAAATTAAAACTTCACAAAACATCTTTAGAAGATTCTAGTCCGCTTGATCTGTTAAAAGTATTTCCTCTTTCTCTCCCGCTTCGTGTCATTAATCCGTCAGGTGACACCAGCAAACTGAAGTATCAGCTTGTAAAAAACAGTGGCTTTATTGAAAAGAGCCACAACCATTTTACTTTACCGCCTGCTAAAGATGCATTTCTTGAGTTCGTTACTACCCCTGATTCTCCCATGGCCCTAAGGCAGCGACTTTATTTTAAGCCTTTTACATATTTAATCAGCGTAGAAACTACAATTATAAGCCAGCAGGAAGAAAGAAAGGCTTTAGCGCTGGAGTTAAACAGTGAAGCTCTAAGATATAGTTTTTTAAACCCTGTAAATATCACATTATATGATTCCATCGGTGACATTTACCGCTTAAGTCCTACCAGCATAACACCCCTTAGTCTGAAAAGTGTTCGCTGGAGTGCTGTCAGCAATCACCACTTTGGAATATTTATAATCGCCGGAAGCAGAGATACTGCGTTTAAGCTTTCAAGGCGCGCTGGCCTAATTCAGGAATTATTTGAACAGCCTGCTAATAAGAGTTTTCGGTATGCAATTTATGCCGGCCCGCTTTCTGACAGGCTTTTAAGTGAAAGCGGGGCTAATCTTACAGAAGTGCTTAACTTTGGCTGGCTGCGTTTTATTGCCAGACCGCTACTTATCTTACTTGAGCTCCTTTATGGCCTCTTCGGTAATTTTGGAGTCGCCATAGTTTCGCTGACGGTTTTGGTACGAATCTTAACTTTTCCCTTTTCTGCAGCTTCATTTAAAAACCAGAGGTTAAAAAAAGAGCTGGCAGATGAAGTCAGAAAACTCAGAAAAAAACATAAAAGCCGAAAAGAGTATCGCGCCGCGGTAAACGAACTTTACCTTCAGCATGGCTTAAGTCCTTCTGCCGGTTGCGTGCCGCTACTGGTACAGGTTCCGGTTTTTATGGGCCTCTACAGGGTATTACGGGTTACCGTGGATTTACGGCTTGAGCCGTTTGCTCTCTGGATAAAGGATCTCTCAGCCCCCGAATCACTTTATCTTGCAGGGCATTATTTTCCGCTGCTTGTATTTATCTTTGCTGTTGTGATGCTTTATACCAGGCGGGAGCTGCTGTTTTCCGCCTCAAAAGCCAGTCGTCATATAACGGTACTTTCTACGCTGCTTGCCTGTTTTTTCTTTATTACTTTTAAAGCTCCCTCGGGACTGATACTTTACAGTATAGTAACTCTTGTATGCGGTTATTTTCAGCAACAGCTGTTAAAGTCAGAGACCAAATGGGCTGCCGTTAAGTTTATTCTCTTTGGGATAGCGTTAATCGCTACAGCTGAATTATTAACTGTAATATAACTATTGTTTAAGAATTTGTAGTTACAACAGTATAGTGACCAGTAAAAAAATCGTAAGACCGCAGATAAAAGCAGCTATTAACATTACAATACTAATCCTGGTAACTTTACTGGTTTGCTTACAGGCCCTAAAGTATCCGTTTTTTTCGCTTGATGATTACCGCTATCTGGCCGAGTTGAAAAATCCCGCCGGTATTAACTGGCTTAAAGCCTCAATAGTTGAAAACCGCTGGGATAATCTCTGGTGGATAGCTGATGGAAGCTATGTCCGGTTTTTTAGACCGCTCGTTATCTTCTCTTACTGGCTCGACTACCAGTTTTATGGGCTCAATCCGGCAGGATTTGTAACCAGCAATATTATTTATCATCTTCTTTGTACCGTACTGGTTTATCTGTTGCTGCTTAAAATCAGCGGAAACACTGCCGGAACTTTCCTGGCCGCCCTAGCATTTGGCCTCTCATTTTCCCACTTTGAAAACATATTTTATATTGCCGGAAGAACCGATACGCTGGCGGCCTTATTTATTCTGCTTGGGCTGGTAGTTTTTATTTACGCCCCAAAGCGCCACTCCTTACAAAACACTATTCTTACAGGCCTTATTCTCTTTCTGGCACTGCTTGGCAAAGAATACGCGCTGATTTTACTGCCTGTTTTTGTAGTTTCCGAAACAATGCTTTTTGATAAAAAGTTATCTGAGCTTCTGAAGGATCGCGCTGCTATACGCTTTTACACAGTTAACTTTGCATTTGTTATTCTCTATTTTACCCTGCGCTATTTTGCCCTGGGCGAGGCTGGCTCCGGTAGCCGCCCTTTTCCTTACTTTTATATGCCCTGGCGGGAGGGGTTTTTAGAGCGCACCTTTGCGGTATTTTTACAGTACATTACCGGGCTTTCGCTTGGTACTTACATTAAACCTTTTCTAAATGACGCGAGCAGCTTTTTCTCTACTGTACCACTCTGGCAGATAATTATTTCTACTATCTGGTTTATTTTTCTTCTAACTTTTGCTCTAAAAAAAAGAACCGGGATTTTCTTTGCTGTATTCTTTGTAGTATTTCTCTTCCCGCTTTTACCGCTATACAGCACAGCCCGCTATCTTTATCTGCCTTCTGTTGGTTACTGTGGACTTCTTGCACTTGTTTTTAACACCCTGCAGCACAGACAGCAGGCATTCAGGATGCCCGTTTTAGCGCTCGTGATTATATTATTTCTACTTATTCCGGCCTTTAAATTGTATATAGTCCTTGAGGATCAGCCCCGTCAGATGTCCCAGCCTGAGACCCGGGCTGAGCGTTATGCCTCTACTTTTAAAACTAAACTTAATCAACTTATAAACACTGCGCCAGTTTATATCTTAGATTTTCCAGGAAGCTGGTATGAAATCCAGTTTCTTCCGGCAGTGCTTAAGGTTCTTGTTCCCGAATTAAAATCTAATATTTTCATACTAACCCGTTTTTCCGAAAGAAGCCCTGACGCAATAACGGGAATTAAGGTACTCTCAGAAAACACTATAGAAATCTACAGGGACACACTGCCGCTATACGATCCGGAGCCGCAGGAGGATTTTGATGAGCAAAGGCTTACTCCCGGAGAGAGCATAAAGCGGCCGGGATATACTTTTACTGTTTTGGAAACAAAGGATGATAAGGTAATAAAGGCCAGGGTAACTTTTCCGGTTACACTAAGGGAGCTTAATCTGGTGCGTTTGAAACAAACAGAAAATCAGAAATTAACTGTTGATTTAATTGCGCCCGACAGGCCGTAGTTTAGCGCCTGTTAAGAGCTTTAAGCGCATCTTCTCTTGCATCAAAGACTTGAATATTTGTCAATTCTGGCA